>NZ_JAJENT010000281.1:0-14702 GCF_035615515.1 Phormidium sp. CCY1219 | reverse complement strand
AAACCGACTGAAATGCTTCTCTGATAACGTTTTCAGCCGGTTTCTAACCGGCTTTAGCTATGAGGCGTGGGTTTTGAGCCCACGCGCCTATCGTCGGGTGAGTGCAATGCTTTTACTGTGAGTGCCTCGCAACACTAATGGCTCGAGTCGGTTGAAACCCACTGCAATGCTTTTACTGTCTCTCCCCCGATCGCGGTGCAAAATCATTTGCGGGCTGAGTTGGGGGGGGATGCGATCGCGATCGCAGGTTGGGGTTGTTTCCATCACCGCCTGCTTGCCGGAGGGGAAATAAGATGAAGATACAGTGAAGTTCGAGAGGTTCTGACAATGGCGACTCAAAGCAAAAAACTGCGGCAAAATCCTTTTATCACTTATCGCGATCCGGCGACGGGCAGATGGTTGGTGGTGAAGGCGGAAACGCAAAAAGCCGCGTGAGGGGCGATCGGGCGGATGATTTTTTCCTCGGGGGCACCGGTGCGCCCTTCAGCAGGAGAGCAGAGATAATTTTGCGCCGCAAGTGCCCCCTTTTCTTTTCACGGGAGAGCGCTGCACCGAAGATGCTATACAGATCGACGCTGCCAACCCATCAGGACAATACCTGTGCCATAATGGCAAAATGGTACGTTAACCGAGGTGGCGATCGATGGCGATAACACTATGGAAGTGGCTCAGGAAGTGGCTCAAAACCGATATTCGAGACATCAACTGGGGCGAAACCCTGGAAGATGTGAAAACTGGCTCCGAAGCGGGTCAGGCGGTTTTCGAGATGGCAGAAGTGGTGCAGGACTGCTGGACCTGCTCAAGCCGTGCCAACCTCAGCGGTGCCAAACTCAGCCGTGCCGATTTTACAGACATTGTGTGAAATAGTCAAACAAAGTGGGAAAATTCGATAGGATTGTATGAAGCGGTAGGCATATCCTCACAGTTAGCCACAGATCCCGAGTTTGCGAAGGCAATGAAGACAAGCCGCAGTCAACCATAGGGTGCGTGACCCCCCGCAGTCAATGGGCGGGAAAATCGCAAAATGGAATCGGGGGGGTCACGCACCGACACCATGTGTGAGGGGAGCCAAATCGGGTGGGGGATTAGGATTAGGCGGGCGATTGAAATCGCGCCTTGGCAAGCAAAGCGCGAAGCCATGCCCGAAGGGCTATACTCCGCCGACGCGGACTATTTGTTGGAAGTTACCGCTTTTTGGCATTCTTTCGGGCTAATTCTAACACATTTTGCTTGAACAAATACCCAAACCCTGCCTTATCTAAGCGCAACACAAACTCGTGTGTTTCTTGACCCAATTCGCGGGCGGTGACGTCTAAATTCCACTGATATTTTGCTAGTTGACTTAACAAATACACTCGCCGGGTTTGGGCGGCGGATAAGCGATAGGTTTTTAAGTATTGAATTTCGCCATCATCGCTAACGATCGCCTCGCCGATATGGTTTTCCCGTCCTGGGTCTAGGTCGGTGATAAACCGCTGCAAGCCAAACGGGCCTAACTTGTAAACTCGCCGACTATTCACGGCGCGATTTAACAAATCTGTGGCCATAAATCCGTGAAATTTGCCCCACTGCGATCGCAAATCAGCCACAGCAGTGCGTAACTGGTTTAAATTATTAATTTTTCTTTCATCAATGGCCATATCCATCGGAAATGTGGTATCGTATAATAGGCCATATTGATAAATCAATTCGCCGTAAAAATCTTCCAGCAAAGAGGTATGCAGGGCGCGATAATCTTGGGGGTTGGGAACGATAAAAGCGGAGGCGAGGGTATCGGCGACAAACACCAAGAGGCCCACTTGACCTTCGTGAATTTCAAACAGGCGCAGGGCATCTTCAAAGCCGGCGATCGCCCGCCCGCTGTATGACAGTTCCCACCGGCAACCCAATCCGTGAGAAAGCGCTTGGCGAGAATACTCCTCCCAGGCGATCGCCGGACCGGAAAAGAACATGCCCAAAAACCCCTCCATTGCCAAGTGCAAGGGTAAAAACCGCAGGCGATCGCGACTTTCCCGTTTGGTCATCCGGTGCATCAGGCGCAACTTCGCACATCCGCAGTGGAACACCTTCCCATCCCGCCCCTGCATTTTCGTGCCGAATGCCACTTCTGCGCCACCGCCTTCTCCCCAAGAGAGTACCAATCCGTGGGGCACATAGGAAACATACATCATATCCGGATTCATCATGTCCCCATCCAGGGCAACGATCGCCAGATTCTCGTCGTAATTGCGGCGTTCCAAGCGCAGGTCCCGGCGGGGATGCGATCGTAACAAAGGCACCAGGCGAATGCTTCCGCACACCTGGGAAGGGGCAATCTGCAACCCGCGCAAAGATAAGTTGTCCAACAATGGCGTTTTGCGACTCATAACATTTTCTCCCTTAAGCGATCGAGCAGATGACGCACCCGGGAAGCGAGATATGCTTCCAACTCGGATAAAGGTGCGGAACCTTCGGCAAATCGGGCAAATCCTAGCATAGTGGGCAGATCTTCCGCATCGCGCAATCCCACAGTAGGAATTGCGGCGGTGAGAGAACGCAAGAGAAAATCCTCGGTATCGAATGCTGGATTGCAATGCACGATGGAAGTGCGACGCTTTGGGTCGAACTTTCTGCGGTAGAGTTGTAGCACTTGCGCTGCGCCACCGGGAGGGTCATTCTCGCATCCATCAGAGACGATCGCGATTAAATCCGCTCCCCATTCTAGCGCATCCAGCAACGGCGTGGCTAAGTCAGTTTGCCCCCGGGGGGTGACGAAAAGTGCGTCGGATACGGGAACAGTCCAAAAATCCCGATACTCTTGCGCTGCGGCTTTCAGGAGATAATGTGCCGCCAGGGCAACGCCCAGGGGACGCCGGCGTTTTTCGGTGGAACCGCAGGCGGAATAACTGCGATCGAGCACCGCCGCCACCCGGGGAAGTTCCAGGGGGGAGGAGTTCAGGGTATGGCGGGCGGCGGATGCCAGGGCGGCGTGCAAAGTTGCGGCGCGATCGCCTCTCTCTTTTAAAGGTAACGATAGCACGTAGAGAGCTAATTTGGTGAGGGGCATTTTTCCCAAGTCCACCGCGATCGCCGTTGCGGCGCGATCGCCTGCGTTTTGCCAGCGCAATTTTTCCCCGGGCGTCATTTTATCCTGAATGCGATCGAGGAAAATCTGCCGTGAAATACCATGTTTCGCCGCAAATCCTTCCGCCACGGTAAAGGGTAAAGCATAAATTGCTTCGCGATTGTAATTCGCTTGGCGATATTGCTCGAATATCTCGGTTTGATAGGCTTTTATTTTCGTGGGATTGAATAAAAACGTTGCGAGTTCCGGGTCGAATTTCAGATGATTGTGAGTGGCGATCGCCCGCAGTTTCGAGCGATATTTCACCGCCTGAAAAGCGATATCCTGGCGGCTTTTTATGTAATTCCGGGCGATCGCGCGACTGCGACGGTTATTAATCCCTCGGCGGCGAATTTCTGCCAACACCCGCCACGCCCGTTGCGGCGGCAATTCCGCCAACGCCGCTGCAATTAATTGCCCTTCTTCCTGGCGGTGTTCTGGTGGAGTATCCCGCCCGGTTGCCAAGAGCTTTAAAATAATTTGCGATCGATTAAAATGATTGATACCCGCCGCTAAACTTCTAGCGTATAATAATCGATAATTGCCTAAAATATAGTCATGTAAAAAATCAATCGAGACGCCTTGGGAGTTTGCTGCGCTGTAAAATTCCCGCTGCCCGCTACAGGCAAGACAGGCATTGATAAACATCACCAAATCTTCTCGTTCGATTTGGTCATTTGTTATTTGTCCTTTGTCATTGGTCATTTGTCGTTGATTATTGGTTATTGGTTGTTAGTTGTTAGTTGTTGGTTGTTGGTGGGTGGTGATTAATATTTTTTGAATGGTTAATTGTCCCTTTTGAAGTTTGATAAGTTTTAGGATGGCTTAAGAGGCGCTAGCTAGGGGAATAGCGGCACGACTGACAGAGTGTAACTTCAGAGGTTAGTCCGGAAGTCGCACCAAAGTCCCGCTGGCTAGCTGAGACTAGCTTAGCACGCCGACGGGGGGATTGTCATTGGTGGGATGGGAGGTTTTAGTGGGGGGGGGTTTTGAAGCGGGGGAAGCGATCGCCCTTACCCGAATCTTAACCTTCTGCGCGTACAATACAGAAATTGTAAATTTTGGGTACATCAGCAGGTAGAATGAACCAGATATCCGGGCAACGACTCGCTGAAATCGGGAGATTGTTTTTCAAATTGGGTGTGATTGGATTTGGGGGTCCGGCGGCACATATTGCGATGATGGAAGATGAAGTAGTGAACCGTCGCCAGTGGTTAACTGCAGAGAAATTCCTGGACTTGGTAGGGGCAACCAATCTGATTCCCGGTCCGAATTCTACGGAGATGGCGATTCATGTGGGGTATGTTTACGGTGGAGTTTTGGGTTTAATTGTGGCGGGGGTTTGTTTTATTTTGCCGGCGGTATTGATTACGGCTTTTTTTGGCTGGATTTACGTGGCATTTGGGCAATTGCCCCAGGTAGAACCGTTGCTTTATGGGATTAAACCGGCGGTGTTAGCGGTGATTTTGGCGGCGCTGTGGCGGTTAGGGAAAAAGGCGATAAAGTCGCGGCAATTGTTAATGGTAGCGATCGCCACTGGGATTGCGGTGGGATTGGGGTTAAATGAAGTGCTAGCATTGTTATTGGGGGGAGTATTGGGTGCCCTGTGGTTGAATTGGAATACGCGAGGGATTCAAGGGGCGATCGCCGCATTTCCGATACCGATTTTGTTATCGCAAAAGCCGATTGCGGGGGAACCTTTTGGGTTGTGGAAATTAGGGTTATTGTTCCTAAAAGTGGGCAGCGTTTTATTTGGTAGCGGTTACGTGCTGATTGCCTTTTTAGAAGGGGGACTGGTGGAGGAAAAGGGGTGGTTAACGCAGCAGCAACTTTTAGATGCGATCGCGATCGGGCAATTCACCCCCGGACCGGTACTTTCCACCGCGACTTTTATCGGTTATATAATTGCTGGCATTCCCGGGGCAATTGTAGCCACCGTGGGTATTTTTCTGCCCTCATTTTTATTTGTATTGCTGCTCGAGACGCTCATTCCGCGCTTGCGAGGGTGGAAGTGGACCGCAGGGTTTTTGGATGCGGTGAATGTGAGTGCGGTGGCGCTGATGGCGGTGGTGACGCTGCAACTGGGGAAAATTGCCCTCTGGCGCGGTACCATCGAGACCCCGGTGGGGGTATTACCGGCAGTGGATGGGGTGGCGCTGGCGATCGCGGCGATCGCGGCAATTTTAGCAATTCGCTGGCGGGTGAATGCCGCATGGTTGGTATTGGGCGGCGCGGTGGTGGGATTCCTGTTGAATAGCGTTATATAATTTCGGCTCAAAGGCAAACCCTGGCTCAGCAACCGCAGATTTTGAATGGGTAGGGTGCGTGACGCCCCTCACGCAATCACTGGGAGGATAACCCACTGGCATCCGGGGCGTCACGCACCCACAGGATAAATTGGAGGCAACGGGGTCAATCGGGCTAGGGCTTTTATGTGAGACATTGAGATATAATATCGCGGCAGTGGCGGCGAAAAAAAAGTGAGAAAATCCGCACCGCTTATGTGAGACATTGAGATATAATATCGCGGCAGTGGCGGCGAAAAAAGTGAGACAAAAAAAAGCGCCCGAGTTGGGGGCGGCGGAGTCGAGGGAGAGGCGTTCCCCCCTGGGGGGAACGAGTGGAGGTGGGGACTAACGCTTAAGAGCGTCCGATGCCCACATAGCGGAAGCCAATTTTTTCCAGCTTCTCGCGATCGAGGAAATTGCGCCCGTCAATAATGACCGGGTTAATCATTTGTTTCGCCATTTTTTCATAGTCCAGGGTTTCAAACTGTTGCCAATCTGTTACCAGAACCAGAGCATCGCAGCCATCGGCGAGGCGGTGGGGGTCAGTTTCCACCACCACCCCGGTGAAGCCTTGACCGATACCGGTTTGAGACACAATCGGGTCGTAGGCTTTAACTTTTGCGCCGAGGCGGTTGAGCTGTTCGATGAGATTCAGGGCGGGGGCATCGCGCATATCGTCGGTATCGGGTTTGAAGGTCAATCCCAACAGACCGATGGTTTTGCCTTTGAGGATTTTGAGTTCGTGTTGGAGTTTTTCGATCGCAATTTGACGCTGACGCTTGTTCACGTCAACGGCAGCTTTCAGCAATTGAGCGTCATAGCCATAATCGTCGGCGGTATGGATCATTGCCGAGACATCTTTCGGGAAGCAAGAACCGCCCCAACCGATGCCTGCTTGTAAGAATTTCGTACCGATGCGGGTATCTAAGCCGATGCCTTTTGCCACTTGCACCACATCAGCGCCGACGCGATCGCAGACATTGGCAATTTCATTAATAAAGCTAATTTTGGTTGCCAAGAAAGCATTTGCGGCATATTTAATCATCTCAGCGGAACTGAGATCCGTGAGTACCACGGAGACCGGAGGCATCGAGGCGTCTTCAGCAAACTTGCGTTCCACAATAGGCTGATAGAGTTCCTGCATCATTTGCAGGGCGCGTTTGCCATTGCTGCCCAACACAATGCGATCGGGGTTAAAGGTATCGTAAACCGCCGACCCTTCCCGGAGGAACTCGGGGTTACTCACCACATCGAACTCGATGCCGAGTCGCTTCGCCGTTTCATCGCCACTGGTATCGGAGTGTTCCCGTTCTGCGAGTCCATCGAGGACGATCATCCGCACCCAGTCACCGGAACCGATAGGAACCGTGGATTTATTAACGATGACTTTGTAGCCTTTATTGAGATGAGTGCCAATTCCCCGGGCAACTGCTTCCACATAGCGGGTATCGCTGTCCCCACTGGGGAGTGCTGGGGTACCCACGGCGATAAACAGGATATCGCTATTCGTGACCCCGTATTTCAAATCGCCGGTAAATTCGAGACGGTCTTCACTGGCGGATTTTTGCATGATTTCCGACAATCCCGGTTCGTAAATGGGGGATCGTCCGGATTTCATTAATTTTACTTTTTCTTCATTATTGTCAACACAAATGACGTGGTGACCCGTGTGGGCCAAACAAGCGCCGGTGACTAAACCAACGTATCCGGTACCGATTACACAAACCCGCATAAGGGGAAATCCTCCAATTGATATAAATTATGCAAGATAAAGGGTTGGGCATCCTAACAGACGCCGGGAAAAACAGCAGCTTGCAGGCAATACAGACCCGCTTTTTTTCCATCGTAACCTCATAGCGCAGGAGATCGGTTCCCTGTGCCAGTGGCGCGATCGCGACCCCTGCGCCCGAGAACCTTTATCCGATTGTCTGTGTTTGAATTGCACCCTGACGCGATCGCGATTATACTCCAAGCACAGAAAGCCACTTCTTCCGAAAGAACGCTTTCCTTTGCTCCTATAAACAGGTTGCCCGCTCGGTCTACTCCGATATCAGGCGATCGCGAAAATCCTCTACGGTTAACTTTAATCCCTCATCCAGAGGTACCGTTGGCTGCCATTTCAGCCAATTTTTAGCCCGGGTGATATCCGGTTGACGCTGGCGCGGGTCATCTTGGGGTAGGGGCTTAAATTGAATTTCCGCATCCGGATTGACCATTTTCTGAATCTTTTCCGCCAATTGTAAAATGGTGTATTCACTCGGATTTCCCAGATTCACCGGACCGATGCGATCGCCATTCATCAACCGCATCAACCCATCCACCAAGTCGGACACATAGCAGAAACTGCGCGTTTGCTGCCCATCGCCATACACCGTCAGCGGAATCGAGCGCAGAGCTTGCACAATAAAATTGCTTACCACCCGTCCATCATTTTCCAACATCCTCGGCCCGTAGGTATTAAAAATGCGAGCCACGCGAATATCTACATCATTTTGGCGGTGGTAATCAAAACAGAGGGTTTCCGCCACGCGCTTGCCTTCATCGTAACAGTTGCCGCAAAACGCCGCCCGTCCGTTGCGCCGCACCAATACCACATGATTGCGAACGTTAACGCAGTAAACATTACCCGCATAACGGACTGCTTCGGGAGAGCTTAACTTTGCCGTTTGTTGGGGTTGAATATGAACCCGATAAAGCGGGCGATCGCCGGTCTGAGAAATCACGGAAGCCGTATAACCGCAACGCATTGCCAATTCCTGCACTTCGTCGGCGAGTTGTTGGGAAGCGGTGGAATAAACATAGCCGCTTTCTTGCACTTGTGCCCCCATCATCAAAGCGTCGAACAAAATCAACGATTGACGGCGAGATAAGGTTAAAAATTCGCGAGGAATTGAAGGTTTTTCCGCATCACCTTTAGGCAAAAGAGTTTGAGTCAATTGGGGACTAGAAATGCTCAATTGATGCTTGTCGGCGGCAAAGAAAGTCACCCCCAAGCGCTGGAGACACTGGGAAATTTTGGCGCGATTTTCTGGATGAGATTGTGCAATTAAGATGTTAGAGTCAGCCAAGGGAACGCCGCGATCGCCCACCGCTTGAGGTTGGTGGCGCACCTGCACGGATCCCCCGGAGAGATAGTAACCGAGGAACTCGAGCCAATCATCCATGCGGACCGCCTGGGTTGCACCCCGAGACTCCGACGGAGAGGAGGGCCATTCAAACCACTCTCGTTCCACACCGGCAAACTCAGCGCCGGTGAGGACGCGCCAGGAATGCCAGGATTGCGGGGCGTCAGCGCGCACGAACTCCGGGCGATCGCTGCTTTCGCGTTGGGCGTACATCCAGTGATTCGGCGTCACGCACAAATCGAATTGCGAATCGGCAAACCGCAGCAAATGCCCCACATAAGGCTGCACCAGATACTCATCGGGGACGTGGTATTCCACTTGATTGTCGGAATTGAGGGTTGCCACCGGCATGCCAGGTTGCAACTGGGGAAAGGGCACCCAGCCGGTTTCGGTTAAAATCTCGGTTTGCGCGTCATAACAAGAGCGGATGCCAATGGTGTTGACATTGCCCCGATAGGCTTCGGTTTGCGGGTGGACGTCGGGATCCCCATACACTTCCGAGGTGGACGCCAGTAAAATCCGGGCTTTGACCCGTTTGGCCAATCCCAGCATGTGCAGGGTGCCAATCACGTTAGTTTTAATGGTTTTGACCGGATTGTACTGATAGTGAACTGGGGAGGCGGGACAAGCCAAATGATAGATTTGCTCGACTTCCAAACGAATCGGTTCGGTGATATCGTGGCGAATCAGTTCGAAGTAGGGGTTGTCCATCCATTTGAGGATATTGCGCTTATCGCCAGTGAAAAAGTTGTCCAAGCAGAGGACTTCATGTCCCTGGGTCATTAAGCGATCGATGAGATGGGAACCAATAAAACCTGCTCCACCCGTGACTAGAATTCTCATAAGCTGGTGTTCGTTAAAAGGGTAAGGCCATCCTACAAAAGTGTGGCATGCAATTACATTTAATCGAAAAATCAGACAAAAAGCGCCCCGACTCGCGGTTTGGGGCGCAAAATTAATTAAATCTTTACGCGATCGGGCCGGGCGAAGGGTGAGGGGGCTAACCGCGATCGAGTTGCAGCACTGCCATAAAGGCTTCTTGGGGGACATCCACGGTGCCGATCGCCTTCAAGCGCTTTTTACCTTTGGCTTGTTTTTGCAAGAGCTTTTTCTTCCGGGAAATGTCGCCGCCATAACATTTGGCCAACACATCCTTCCGCAGGGGGGGGATATGTTCGCTAGCAATGACGCGAGAGCCGATCGCTGCTTGCAGGGGAACCTTAAACTGATGGCGCGGAATCAGTTCTTTGAGTTTTTCCACCAGCGATCGGCCCACGGGATATGCCTTATCCCGGTGGACGATCATGGCCAGGGCATCCACCGGATCGTTGTTGATCAGGATATCCATCCGCACCAAGGGATTTTCCCGATAGCCGATAAACTGGTATTCCATGCTGGCATAGCCGCGCGATCGCGATTTCATTTGGTCGAAGAAATCGGTCACCACTTCCGCCAAGGGCAACTCATACACCAAGGTGGTGCGTTCCGGGGTGAGGTATTTCATATCGGCGAACTCCCCCCGGCGGGTTTGGCATAATTCCATCAAGGTGCCCACGTAGGTTTCCGGGGTAATCATCTCCACGCGCACGTAAGGCTCCTCGATTTTTTCCCGTTCGTTGGGCGCGGGGAGCATACTCGGGTTGTCGATGTAAATTTCCTCGCCTTCGATGGGGGTGACGCGATAGATTACCGAGGGGGCGGTGGTAATTAGGTCCAGGTCGTACTCGCGTTCCAAGCGTTCCTGGACGATTTCCATGTGCAGCAGTCCCAAGAATCCGCAGCGGAACCCAAAGCCCATCGCGCTGGAGGTTTCTGGTTCGAACGAGAGGGCCGAGTCATTCAGTTTTAGGCGATCGAGGGCTTCGCGCAAATCTTCAAATTGATCTGCATCGGTGGGAAATAATCCGCAGAAGACCATCGGTTTGGCTTCTTTATAGCCCGGTAAGGGGGCGGCGGCGGGGGATTTAGCGAGGGTGATGGTATCCCCGACTCGGGCATCTTCCACTGCTTTAATGGCAGCGGCGAGATAGCCCACTTCACCGGCATGAAGGGCATCGAGGGGATGTTGGGTGGGCGAGAGGACGCCGAGAACGTCGATTTCGTATTCTTTGCCCGAGGCCATCAATCGGATGCGATCGCCGGTTTTTACCGTGCCATCCATCACCCGGAAATAGACGATGACGCCGCGATAGGGGTCGTAATAACTATCGAAAATCAAGGCCCGCAGGGGTTGGTCTACGGTATCTTGCGGGGGGGGGACCCGATGCACCATCCCTTCGAGAATCTCGTCGATGCCGATGCCCTCTTTTGCCGAGGCCATAATGGCATCGGAACAGTCTAGACCGATGATTTCTTCAATTTCGTTGATGACTCGTTCCGGTTCGGCTCCCGGCAGGTCTATTTTATTTAAAACGGGGATAATTTCTAAATCGTGTTCTAAGGCGAGATAGACGTTGGCTAGGGTTTGGGCTTCCACCCCTTGGGAGGCATCCACCACCAGCAGCGCCCCTTCACAAGCGGCTAGACTGCGGGACACTTCGTAGGAAAAGTCCACGTGCCCGGGGGTGTCGATCAGATTGAGGACGTAGTTTTCCCCGTCTTTGGCTTGATAGTTCATCCGGGCCGCTTGCAGCTTAATGGTAATGCCGCGCTCCCGTTCTAGTTCCATATTGTCGAGGAATTGTTTTTTCATTACCCGCTCTTCCACGGTGCCAGTTGCCTGCAGCAGGCGATCGGCCAGGGTGGATTTGCCGTGGTCGATATGTGCAATGATGGAAAAGTTGCGAATGCGAGAAACAGGAGTGTCGGTCATACGCTAATATTTAGAGGCGCTGTGGTTGATTGAGAATAGGGGAAACTCGATCTCGACGGCGATCGCCGAACCCGAGACCCAAAGGTGCCATCGGACTCCCTGAGAATCCTGGACATCTAGATACTTAACACATTTTAATACTTTCTGGGCGTCGGCGGCAGCTTCCCAACGGGCCGATCGCGTTTTTCCCGCCACCGAAGGGCGATCGCTCTTGACAAAATTGAATTTTTATGGTAAGGTAAGAAACCTTTAGCCTTTTTATTTCCCGAGGAAGTCCCTAGGGAGCGGCGCACCCAGGGGCAAGTCACCCACGCTCGGTTAGGCGTCCGGGGGTCGAAAACGGCAATGGGGCTGCTAAAATCAATTATATCCTCAAATTTAATTTGATAAAGACCGCTCTGGGAAAAGGCCGCGAAAGGCGGGTAAAATGCGATCGCCTGCCTCAACTTTGGGGAAAACTAAATCAAGCATCAGCTTTTTGCCATGTTTTTGCCATGTAAGATTGAAAAACCGATCGCTTCCTCCGATCCGGGCGCAAACTCCGAGCGAGCTGCTCCATACCCCTTATTTGTGTTGAGAAAACCGAAAACTTATGAGTGACCAGGCTGTGCAAAATATTCGCAACGCGGAAAAAGTGGAAATTTCGATCCACATCGATTCCGAATTGCTCGATCGCGTCCAGCATTTGACCAACGATCCGAGCAAAGTCATCGACACTGCATTGAGACAGTGGCTGCGCGGGGACTCCAAACGCGATGACGAACTGACGCGCAACCTGACGCGCAATCCCCCCGTTCCCCCGCGCGGCGAGTGGAACGATTAACGTCAATTTTGCCTGAGTGCCTCGAAGGGCACTCCAGAACCGGAACGCCTAAGCCCACCAAACGCCGAGTTGAGTCAAGGGGATGAAACTGGGTGGTTTTTCGATATCCCGCTTCTTCGGGATGGGATGGATTCCCCAGGGGTGGGCAAGCTGATTGCTCCCGAGGCACTCCCTCGGGTTTTCCCTGTGTTAATCGCCTGTCGCTGATGACCAGCCACCGCCGTGAATCACACCACACACCAAGCATCTATCCCTGAAGACAATTCGAGTTGGTTGAAGAGCCTGGGAACCGAGTTGGCATTTATTCAAGATGCCGCTGGGTTCTATCGCGCATTTTATTGGGATGGCGCAGGGGAGTGGAAGCTCGATTGCGATGAGGTGGTGGGAACCTCGGTGAGCGATCGCTTTACTCCGTTAAATGTTACTCCCTATTTGGAACGGATCGCGCGGGTGTTGAACGCTTCGATCCCGGAACGGTTTAGCTATCCGTTTCGCTTGGGCGATCGCACCTTTGTGTTTGAACTGATCGTGACTCCCCTGATAAAATCCAGGGGGGAAGCGACGGAAGTGCTGGTCATGGGTCGCTTGCTTCCTAATGTAGTGGGGGCGATCGAGGAACAAGCCCATCCGCCGAGCAACAATTCCCCCGTACCTCCCTCCCAGTTGGATCTGCATCAAAAACTCCTCGATACCATTGTGGGCAGTATCCGGCGCACCCTGCCTCCGGGATCGGAACTGTATCAAAAACTTTTGGGGGAAATGGCGCGCAAAATCCGGCGATCGCTGGATTTAAAGACGATTTGGGAAGAAACGGTGCAGGGCATCGGATCCGCGTTGGGGGTCGATCGCTGCATTCTGTGTCCTTACCAGGTGGGCCACCAAAAGGTGTCGGTGGTGGCGGAGTACCGACGCGCACCTTTACCCTCTATGCGGGGTCGAGAACTGTGGCTGAGCGATCGCCCGGATTTGCGCCAAGCCCTGGAAATGCGATCGCCGGTGACGCAGGATGCGACACAACTGCCCGACTCCGCCCCCGCCGCCCGCTTGGTGGTGGCAACTTGCTACCAAGATCGCCCCAATGGGTTAATCTGTCTGGAACGATCCGCGTCTGCTGCAAGAAACGCCGATGAAGTCGGTGGGGAAAACAAAATCGGCTTTCGGTCCTGGAGTGATGCGGAAATCGAGTTAGTGCGAGAATTGGCGGAACAAGTGGGTACCGCGATCGCTCATGCCACCCTCTATACCGAATTGGAAAAAGCCCGCAAGCAAGCAGAAGAAGTTTCCCGCCTCAAAAGTCAATTTCTTGCCAATACTTCCCACGAACTCCGCACTCCGCTCAATGGCACCATCGGCTTTCTCAAGCTGATTATGGACGATATGGCGGAAAGCGAACAAGAGGTGAAAGATTTCGTGCGCGAAGCCTATCAATCCGCCGTGCATTTGCTCAATTTGATTAACGATATTTTAGATATTGCTAAAATCGAGGCTGGCAAAATGCAGCTCGAATTGGCCCCGGTAAAATTAGATGAGTTGTTCGCGATCGTCAAAAATCATACCCGCGCTCAGATCCGGCAAAAACACTTAAGTTTCCAGATTCAACTACCCCCCACCGAAGACGAAATTGTTGTTTTTGGCAACTACCAACGCCTGCTACAGGTAATGCTCAATTTAGTGGGCAATGCCATTAAATTTACTCACGAAGGCGGCATCACCATTTCTGCCGAAATTCTTGATAAAAAAGTGCTGGTTCAAGAGCGAGAGCTTCCCGCAATGGTGAATGTCAGCGTCGCCGATACCGGCATCGGCGTTTCTCTGGAAAAACAAGATAAATTATTTCAGTCTTTCTCTCAAGTGGATGGAGAGCGCACTCGCCAATATGGCGGCACCGGCTTGGGATTGGCTATCTCGCAAAAGCTGGTGCAGGCAATGGGTGGCATGGTTAATTTTTACAGCATGGGTGAGGGACTCGGTTCGACTGTCACTTTCACCGTCCCCCTTTACCAAAAACCAGTGATGGTCTCTACCGCCCGCAACCCTTAAGCCCCGCGCTCCACCTCTCACATTTACCCTCACACTCGTTCCCTGGCTCAGCCTGGGAACGCTCCCCGGAGGTTCTCCCTCCAATATAGCGCAAAGTATAGTTCACCCGCCTCGTTCCCTGGCTCAGCCTGGGAACGCCCCCGGAGGCTCTGCCTCCTATACCGAAAGCACTAAGTATAAGAAAACCCAACCGCTCATCCCCCGGCAAGCAGCCCACTGCCCTAACTGAAAACGCCCGACTCTTCCCAACCCCCTGCCAATTCCCCCTGCAAGCCCCAACAAATATCAAATTAACAATTGATGACCCCGCAGAGGCATAATTTCTCAAGTCTCAATTCTCCCAACCCTGTACCCTAAAGAAAGGACAAACCTACAAACCATAAACTGGAACTTATGACTGAGCAAACTTCCGCTCGCGATTTATTTCGCGCCGCTTACGAAAGAAAAACGAGAGTTTGAAAGCTACGTTTTTTAAAACGTAGATGAAAAACGAACGGCGACTTTAGTCGCC
>NZ_JAJENT010000280.1:0-5780 GCF_035615515.1 Phormidium sp. CCY1219 | reverse complement strand
GTGGCACCGACTGAGGAATTGGACGGCGAAGCACAACCCTCGGAGGTGGCACCGACTGAGGAATTGGACGGCGAAGCGCAGACCTCTGAGGAGACACCCACGGAGGAACCCACCATCCCGCCCACCGAATCTGAAGCCGAACCGGGCGCGCCGATAAACGAGTTAAAACCTCGGCTTCCCGTGGATTCCGTGGAATAATATCATGTTTCCCGGGTAAAAGTATGCTTTCCACAGCTCCCGTAGGGTGCGTGACCCCCCCCAAGGAAGTGAGCAATTCTCCCCTTGAGGAACCACGGGGGTCACGCACCGCTGAAGGGATTCGCGCACCGGAAGCGAGCTGGGAGAGGGTATCAATTCAAATTCAGCGGGTCCACATCGATCGCCAAACTAATTTCCTGGGGACAGAGCGATCGCAACGCTTCCACGGGGGGTAACTGCACCGACTCCCCGGGGGGAAACTTGAGCAAAATCTGCCAGCGGTAGCGATCGGCGACGCGCAACACCGGTGCGGGGGCCGGACCGAGCAACTCGTAGCCGCGCGTGAGATGTGCGTCTTGACCGCCGAGTGCTGAGGCGATCGCGATCGCGATATCCTCCACCATCCAATCATCCCCTCCCGATATCCGCAACAACACCAACCGTCCGTAAGGCGGATAACTCAGGGCCTCTCGCTGTTCCAACTCCATCTCGATAAACCGGCCATAGTCGTGGCCTTGCATCGCCTGAATCACCGGATGTTCCGGGGAGTAAGTTTGCACGATCGCCCGTCCCGGGTCATCCCCGCGACCCGCACGACCCGCCACCTGAGTTAACATTTGAAACGCCCGTTCCGATGCCCGAAAATCGGACATATTCAGCAATCCATCCGCCGCCACTACCCCCACTAACGTCACCTGGGGCAGATCTAACCCCTTGGTCAGCATTTGGGTCCCCAGCAACACATCCGCTTCCCCCTGGGCGAACCGAGACAGCAATGCCCGATGTGCCCCTTTCGCACGAGTGGTATCGCTATCGAACCGAATCACCCGCAACTGGGGAAACTGCCGCCCCAATTCCTGCATCACCCGCTGGGTGCCGCTGCCAAAGTGCCGGAAATACGGGGACTCGCATTCGGGGCAGCGTTGGGGCGGGCGGCGAGTATAACCGCAATAATGACAGCGCAAAAAATCTGCCGCATCTTCATGCACTTTATGATAAGAGAGAGAAACATCGCAATGGGGGCATTCCATCACATAGCCGCAACTGCGACAAGATACAAAGGTGCTATGTCCCCGGCGATGAATGAATAAGATTCCCTGGCGGTCTGTTTCTCCCAGGGTATGTAACTCCCGTTGCAGGACTTCGCTAAAAATCGAGCGGTTGCCCTTGCGAAGTTCCTGGCGCATATCCACCACCTCTACCGGGGGCATGGGTCGCGCGTGGATGCGTTCGGGCAAGGAGAGATAGTAGGTGAGGGGGCGGTCATCTCCCGGGTTGTCGGATGCTTCGGCAATGTCCACCCAAGTTTCTAACGAGGGAGTGGCGGAACCGAGAATTAACGGACAATCGGATAACTCGGCGCGCCATTGCGCTACAGTGCGGGCGTGGTAGGTGGGGGCGGGTCGGTCTTGTTTGTAGCTGCCATCGTATTCTTCATCTAAGACGATCGCCCCGAGGTTGGGCAGGGGGGCAAAAATCGCCGATCGCGTGCCGATGACGATTTGCGGCGTGCCGGCGAGCATTTGTCGCCAAGTGTCGTAGCGTTCTCCGTCGGATAATCCGCTGTGATATACGGCCACGCGATCGCCAAACCGGGCGCGAAAGCGATCGCACAGTTGCGGCGTCAGGCCGATTTCCGGCACTAGCACGATCGCCGATTTCCCGCGCTCGAGTATCGGCGCGATCGCTTGCAAGTAAACTTCGGTTTTCCCGGAACCCGTCACCCCATGCAGCAGCACTCGCCCATATCCTTGGATCTGATTAATCACTTCCAGGGCATTTGCTTGAGCGGAAGTGAGCGCTTTCGGTATATCTGGCGTTTGTGCCGGTTGAGCGAAGGCGCGCAATTCTTCGCGATCGTAGATTTCCACACAGCCTTTTTCCGCCAGTTTCTTCACCACCGACGAACTGGTTTGGCAAATTTGCACCAACTCGGTTAACCACAGTTCCCCCCCGCGCCGCCGCAACACCTGTAGCACTTCCTGCTGTCGCTTCGTCAAGTCCAGGGGAAACGAAGGGCCTACTAGCGTCACCGCTTGTTTGGTTTTCGCACGCGGCGCTTTGGGCGATTCCAGGTAACTTTCCACCCAACCGCGTTTGCTCAATTCCCGCAATCCCGCATCGGCGCGGCGCACTTGACGCCGGATATACTTTACCGTATAGTCTCCGCTTTTCGACCCGCGCAGCAGGTCGAGAATTTGCCGCGCCGGGGTACTGAGGAAACTCTCCGCCTCCGGAGGTCTCTCGCCACTCAAGCGAATCCGACGCTGCGATCGCGCCAACAATCCCGGGGGAAGAGCCGTTTTGATAACTTGTATTAGGGGCGTGTAGTAATAATCCGCTACTCGTTCCAACAGTTGCCAATAATGGGGGGAGAAAAACCCGGCGACGACAATCTCTTCTACATCTTTAACTTTATCCTTGGTTAACTCGGCGGGCAATTGTGCTACATAGCGAATCGCGATCGCCCCTAAGTGTTGCTTTCCAAACGGCACGTTGAGAATATCCCCGGGTTGCACTTCCAACTCTGGGGGCACCCGATAAGTAAATAATCCCTGTGTCGCTGGCGAATCCACCAACACCTCGAGCCACTGCTCGGGCGGATCCGCCGCATCACCGCGACTTTCCCCCTCCACATCGTAACCGCCTCGCGGTGCGGCAACGCGCAGGGGCAATAAATCCATTTCAGCAGTGGCGATCTCGTCGTGCATTGTTTTCTCTCGCCCAATAAGCGACCTGATTATAATAGCGCCTTTTCATTCAAGACAGGCAGCAGCTTAAGGTAATTTTAGGATAGAAAACCCTTTGGGTCAATTCCCAATTTGAAATTTTTTCGCGTTCGGTTTCAATTTCGCTCCGGAAAATGATAGAATCCAGGGTGACGCTCCTCCCGGCGTTTAATCCCCCAACGGCTCTCTCTCTTGGCCGCGTTTTCTACCCCACCCTAGTCTAGATTTAGATTATCCCAATGCCAGAGTATCTGATGACTGGCGCTGCTAACTATCAACCCCTGCGCGATTCTCTCCAAGCACAGAACTGGAAAACCAGCGATCGCGAAACGCGCCGCATCATGCTGCAAATCGCCCAGCGCCTGCGAATGTCCCAAAACCTTCCCCCCTCCGAGGCGGAATGGTTGGTGAATTTAGATTATCTCACGGAAGAAGACGGGAAGCAATTTCCCCTGTCGGATTTATGCATTTTGGATAATCTGTGGACGCACTATAGCGGCGGTCAATTTGGGTTCAGCATCCAGGCGCAAATCTGGCAGGAATTTCAGCGGGATTACGCTTTATTTGCAGACGCAGTAGGATGGTCGATGGGGGAGATGGATTGGCGCACTTATTCCGAATTGCTGTTCGATATTACCGCCCCAGAAGGCCATTTGCCCGCCGCCCCCTTTTACACCAAAACCGGATTGGGCGTGGGATGGGTGGCAAGTTTATCATTGCGCTTAAAAGAGTGTCAAGAACAATGATTGGCTAGGGGCAGGTGGTATAATTTCCGGGGAAAAGGCAGGGTTTTTGATGGCCAATAAACTGAGGATTTCTCAATGGCAACCCCTGCGAATCTGGCGGTTCTGTTTGAATTGATTTCAGGATTGGCGGAATCGGAGGCATTCGCGATCGCTCGCAATTGTGCGGGTTTGAAAAGGTCGCGACTCAGCTAAAACCTCTCTCATTGGCCTTGACAATTGTGGCACAATCTGTTGAACCAAGAACCTTTATTCCGCTTCGGCGGGTTGGGGTGACAAAATCAGCAATTGGTCGCCCCGATCGCTCTCGTGAATCACCACTATCGGCGGGCGCAAGCTGCGATTTGCAGTGTTGGGAAGGGTAGGGAAAATGTAGAAGTATCCGCTGCGGTCTATCAGCAACCGCCACACTCTCTGCACCTGTTGCGGGCCGGTTTGGGTGATTTCTCTGCCCAATAACCGATTGTATCGCGCTTTGTCCCCAATGATGCGAAATCCGGCGGGATTGATGAGCGGATTGTCTAGTTTTCGTCCCAGTGCGGAGTTGTCTTCGGGCAGCAAAAAGGTGACCACGGGAAGGGTAGAGGTTTCGTTCACTGCGTCGGTCCAAGCGTCGGCGTCAGCTTGCCATTGGGCGAGGAAAAACAGGATGAGTAATGCCCACAGGAAAATGATGATTTCATCGAGTAGCGATCGCAAAAAGTCGATGGAGTTAAAGTGCGTGGAGTTGAATTCGGCGAGGGATTGCACGACTTGTGCCACCGGCGATCGGCGATGCCGATCGCCATATTGTATCGCCCTCTCGCGCCACTGTTTCAAGTGGTGGGTTATCCTGCGCCCTGCAAGTTGCACGAACCATAAGGTGAGGTAAATGCCCACCGCACACAGCACAATCCCGATCGCCGTGCGCGCGATCGCTCCCCAACCGCCTAAAAGCGCCTGAAATGCCGCAATATAAAACGATTCTAGGGGCAAATCTAGGGTGGTGACTTCTAATTGAAAAAAACTGAAATACGCCCACCGATATACCCAGCCGGTAAAATAAAGTGCCGCGCCCACGAGGACGACTAAACTGGCTAAGGTGCCTAACCCCTGCGGTTCGCTGTGAGAATTGTCCGACATCGCAATTTTATGTTTGACGTTTCTGGTGGCGCGCGATCGCTTCCCCCACTCCTCACCCGACAACCCCCGGGCTATCCCTCCGGATATCCCGCCTCTCCCCACCGGGGCATCAAGCTGACCCGCCACTGGGATGCAGGTGGGTCGAGTTATGGATTATAATCGTAACATCTTATTAGGCGAAACTGGCGGTTCATAAAATGAAAATTTTTGTAAAGATTTTTCTGGTGGCGATCGCCGTGTCTACTGCCATTGCCGCGATCGCACAATCCCCACCGGATCCCCCACCCTCGGCGGCTCAAAATGCCTCCCCAGTCGCCGAACAAACCCCGATTCCCGTCCAATTACCCATTCCCCCTTCTTTGGCAACCCTCACCCCGCACACCGGTGGTTCCATGACCGGGCACCTCGCTGGGTTTACCCCCCAACAGTTGACCCTTTCAGTGGATGAGTTTTCTGAGTCTATCCCGATTTCGGACATCGATCGCCTGGAGTACAGTGGCGAAGAAGACTTGTTTATTTCCGGTGTTCAGGGCGATCGTAAAATACGCGGCGAACAGAACAATCAAGACAATCTGAAAACCTGGTCCGGGGTGCCCGTGAGTGCCTTGCAACTGCAAAACCCGCAAACCGGCGAAGCCCTGCTGCAGTTGGGTTCCGTGGTCAGTGGGTTGGAATTGCGCGGATTGCTCGATATTGCCAAAACCAGTTACTTCGTGGTGCGCGAAATTGAATTTGACTCCCCCGAAACCATGACCATTCGCGCTCTCCTGATTGACCGTTAATTGGCGGTTCGTCCCCTCTCTCACCCCCAAGGCCAGTGCCCTGCCCTTGGGCTTTGTCTTCTGGTTGCCCCCTGCTCTCGTTCCCCCCTGGGGGAACGCCCTCCCGCAGGCTCCGCCTCCCGCTCCCTCACGGCAATCAATGCATTGCACATGTTCCCTGCCTGCCCCATCCGCTCCATTTTACCCGATTGGCTTTTTTTTGTCAA
>NZ_JAJENT010000279.1:0-357 GCF_035615515.1 Phormidium sp. CCY1219 | reverse complement strand
TGGGATTTGGAGACCGGGATGGAACTGGCCACCCTCACCGGGCATAGTGACGATGTAAATGCAGTAGCTATCACTCCCGACGGGAAACGAGCGGTCTCGGCATCGTCGGATGAAACCCTGAAACTGTGGGATTTGGAGACGGGGACGGAACTCACCACCTTTACCGGGCGTAGTAAGACGGTAAGAGCAGTGGCTATCACCCCGGACGGGAAACGAGCGGTCTCGGCATCGTCGGATGAAACCCTGAAACTGTGGGATTTGCAGACGGGGAGGGAACTCACCACCCTCAGAGGGCATAGTGCGTGGGTAAATGCAGTAGCCATTACCCCCGACGGGAAACGAGCCGTCTCGGCATCC
>NZ_JAJENT010000278.1:0-32746 GCF_035615515.1 Phormidium sp. CCY1219 | reverse complement strand
CCGGCACTCTTGCGCCAACAGGAACAAATCGACACCATGCAGGCTAAGCTTTACGATTCGCTCAAGCTTCTCGGACATTTGAAGCGGGAAAACCAACAGCTCAAACAACAGTTGGAGTCAAACACCCCGCCTCATCGATCTAACGTCGTCTAAAAATAACTCACTAAATTGTAGCACAAATATTTTATACTATGGCTCGATAATTTTGAGAAGCCGAAGCCTCCCCAGACCCCGGAGAGACGCGAGCGATAAAAATTTATACAAAAAAGTATCGGAAGCATATCCAATTTAAGTGGATAAAAGAATAATATAAATTGCAGGATGGCTCCCTTGTGCGAGTAGTGGGTGTAGAGCGGGGTGGGGAAATTAGATAGTATTGACGGTCATTTGTCAAGTCAAACTTGGCGAAAAAAAGTTTTGCAGAGGGGTTGATTTTTGCTGGCAGAAATGATATAAAAAAGACTTTGGGGCAAAAAATACCGAATCCGACTGGCCTAGGCGATCGCCCCACCCTTATCTGGTGAGGGGCGTTTGCAGACCGAGGTCAACCGCAACGGGGGAATCGCCGCCAAAAAAAACCTACCACCGGAGAGTGATAGGTACCAAACCAACCCGTTAACCTGAGTCGGAGCGATCGCTTCTTAAGCGGGATAAATCCGCAAGCGGCGATTCGGTTCGTCGCCAAAACTGCAAGACTTCAACCGATAATGCTCCACCAACTCGTGCTGCATTTTCCGCACCTTGCCCGATCGCGGTAGCAGTTCCACAGGTTGTCCTTTCGGAATCACGATTTGCTCCACGGCGAGGCGGGCTTCTTCCAATGCCTCAATCTCGTCATCGTTGCCGTTTTGAGCGAACAAACTCAGTTCGGCAGCATCCAGATTGCCCATATCCTCCATATTGAGCATCCGTCGCAAGGCGTGAGAAATTTTCGGGACGCTATTGGAATTGACCGTGTAGATCGGCACCTGACGGTTTTTCGCCATTTGGCGCAGCTTAGAATGATTTTTCACATGAGAGCGGACTGCCAGCACCGTATCTGCACTGTCAATATCCTTCGTCACCATCACCGGCAGATTCAGGGTCCGAATCACCCGATCCAACTGATGGCGACTGACCCCATAGGGATAGATATGCAGGGGCAAATCTTCTCCATTCGGTCCGGGCGCAGCCATTTCGCCCAGACCACCATATTCAGCCCCACCCCCCAAAGGATTGTGGCGATATAAGGACTCATTGAGCATTTGCTCAAACGTTTGTTGCTCCGCCACCTTCTGAGAGCGGGCAGTGCGCCGAGGTTCGGCAAAATTCTCGGGCCCAGGCAAGGGCTGCATTTTGCCGCTACCGCGCAATCCACTGCTGCCCCGAAACGCCGGTGCGGCAACTTGGGCCGTACTCGGCGCATAGAGTTCATTGGTAATGCTGACCTTGCCCTTTTCGTTCACCGTCCGCACCTGCAGATTCGGTTGACGTCCGCGCAGCAAGCTATCCACCGTATCGGCAGCTTGTTCGTGAACCACCCAGCGCTGACGTTCGAGCATTTCTACCGCAATTTCAAACGTCGGCGGCGCTTTGCGTTCCAGCACGGTTTTCTGACATCCCCGCCGCCGCGCTTCTTCATCGGAAAGGGTGACGGATTGAATGCCACCGACTAAATCGCAGAGGGTGGGGTTTTTGATTAAATTTTCCAGTTGATTGCCGTGAGCGGTGCCCACCAGTTGCACGCCGCGTTCGGCGATTGTCCGCGCCGCCAGGGCCTCGAGTTCGGTACCGATTTCATCAATGACGATTACTTCTGGCATGTGGTTTTCCACCGCCTCGATCATCACCTTATGCTGCAATTCTGGCATAGCCACTTGCATCCGACGGGCGCGCCCGATCGCCGGGTGGGGAATATCTCCATCGCCGGCAATTTCATTGGAGGTGTCGATAATCACCACCCGTTTTTCTAACTCGTCTGCCAGCACTCGGGCAATTTCGCGCAGTGCTGTGGTTTTTCCGACCCCGGGTCGCCCCAACATCAGAATTGATTGCCCACTTTCGACTAAATCGCGAATCATGCGGATGGTGCCGAAAACCGATCGCCCCGCGCGACAGGTTAAGCCGATGATTTCTCCGGTACGATTGCGAATGGCGCTGATGCGATGCAGGGTTTGCTCGATTCCGGCGCGGTTATCTCCGCTGAAGTGACCGACGCGATCGATGGCGTAGTCGAGATCGGCGCGCGAAATGGGGGTATCGCCGAGGTACTCGGCTTTGTTCTCGAAGCGAGCTTCTGGAAGGCGGCCCAAATCCATCACCACCTCAATCAGGCTGCTGAGCGCTGGATGCCCTTCTACGCGATCGCGAATCTTTTCTGGCAAAATCTCCAGCAATTTGTTCAGATCGTCGGTTACCTGCATTCTTCCTAAAGCGACGTTTTCCACGGCAACCTGGGAGTCAGGTTGGTGAAGGTTGTCAATGGGGGGATGTCCATTGGAATTGACCATAAATTAGTTGGCGTCGATAACTTAGCACTACATTAATGAAACGTTGCAAATCAAGTAATCAAAGGGTTTGGGAAATCAACGGGGGCTTTTTCATGGCACTGTATTATTTGTGTTACATTTGTATTGTACCGGAAATTTCAGCGGTGCGACTAGGGAATATGCTAAATCAACCGCTTGCCACAGCAAATCGGGAAAATCTTCTAGGCGCAAGGGGGATGCCACCCCAGAAACCTCGCTCTCCTGAAAAAGCCGATCGCTGCGTTCTTCGAGCTGCTCTAAGATAGAAGTCAACTGCACCCGGGCATAGCTGCCATAGGCGACCCCAGCAATATAGGGATGGCGGCTGGCAACCGAGGATTTGAGCAACCCCATTGCCTTGAGTTTGGCAACGGTGTGATGGTTGGTCCCTCCCGCAAGCTGTACGTAGCCCGGTAATCCTGCTGCTAAAACTTTTTGCCCGAGTTTCACCGTGGCGTGGGTAGTGCCGATGCCAATATCGCCACTCATCGGACGCCCATCGGTTTGCCAAATGAGGGCGCAGGGCAAGGGCGAAATCGTTTCGTACATTGCCCAGAGATAATCAATCAGATCCGGTCCGTCGGGACAACTAATCGCGATCGCTTTCAATGAATCAACCCACGGTGAAATCGAACTCCACAAGCGCTTGAAGTCTGACAAACGCCCTACACAGGTGTGGATTTCTACAGCATCTACACCTTTAGATAACACGGTGGGAGCGATCGCCGTCGGTGTCGAGACATACGAACGAGTCGTAATTAGCCCCAGGGGACACACCGGGACGCATCGCCCACATCCATAACAGCGTTCCTCGATTACGCCACCACCGGGAACAGAATTCTCAATTGAAGATTGCGAATTAACCGTTCGTGGGTTGTTAATTCTCAGTTCTTCCTTGGGGTTGTCAAACACAATCGCTTGTGCTGGACAAATCTGTTCGCAAGGGCGCGGACAATCTGCCGGACAGAGATTTGCATCGAACTGCGCTTTGCGAAAATGAGGGTCTTCCCCATCGTTTAAGCTCACCATCAGCAGGGGCAGATTGTTTTTTCTCAGAATGCTTGGCCTGCGATCGCCCCATTTGTCGGCATCGTCAGCGATGTTGCCCGCTACCTGTAGCGCTTCTTTGGCAGCGGCAACTACGGCTGGATCTGCTGCCACGTCGATGCAGTCAGCACCAGCTAGGGTATAGGCCAACGTGATGTTCCGCACGGCAGGCAAGTGTTGAAAACTCGCACCGCAAATCAATTTGAACCACTGGCCTTCGGTTAAGGAGTTTAGGGGACACTTGAGATCGTTCACCCCTCTATGCTAATCCGGTTGGTGAAAATTTGACAGCCAATCTGGCAAATTTATTTCTCTAGGCATATTCGCAACTGATGCCTACGGGATTTTTGCTCCCCCAGATTCAGCGCCACGGTGTTGCCCCGCATTTCTGTGCATCAGACCCCTGTCTTAGGGATGATTTTCTGAGTTCATGGCATTGAGATAGGCGATCGCTGCCTCTAGTTTGGAGGAATACTTCTCGGCAAACTGCACAAACCAAAATCCCTCATCGGAATACGGATCTAAATTTTTCAGCCATTCCTGGGCGCGGGCTTTCAATTTTTCTTGCTGTTGCCGTTTGCGTTCTTCCCGCTGCCTTTCCCGTTCTCTTTCTCGTTCTTTTCTTTCAATCTCCTCCGCTTTCAAGCGTTCTTCAAATTCCTGCTTCACATCACCCAATAAGCTCTCTACCGGACTGCCATATACACTCTGAGTCGAGGGTGAGGCGATCGGTTTTGGCTGGGGCTGGGCTTGTGGCGTTTTGCCCTCGGCTTCCCCTTGCACGTCGGACAACAGCTTATCTATATTGTAGTCATTTTTTTGCCGATTCTGGGGCGATGGTTGCGGCGGTTTCGCTGGAGGCTTGGACTGCGGTTTTTCCGGCTGATTGGAGTCGGCATTTTGATGTTCTGCTTGCAGTTCAGCCAATAGTTTGTCAATGGACTCCATGCTTTTGACTCCTGATTTCCTAATCGGTTAGTTTTCTCCACCAGTTTGCCAGAGTATTTTGGAAGTATCCGAATACAATCGGTGGAATAATTAATGTTTTCACGGATTCACAACTGGATTAATTTTGATGGTGGGCAGTACACAACCTACTTGGGCTGGATGGTGGGCAATGCCCACCCTACTCGTACTATCTACATTCTCGAACGTAATTAATCCGAGATTGCATTCATCAGCACCTCAGAAAGCGTCACCTCTTCCATATCTTCCATCGATATCGTATCCACGATATCGAACTGAGCGCCTACCCCTTCCATCTCATCATCTAAGGCTTTTAAAAAGCGGGTTGCTTGGGCGTCAGTGCCCACTTGAATCATCGAAATCGCCAGTTCTTCATCGCGCTCGATCTGACGTGCTGCTTCGATAATGACCTTCATCACTGCCTTGCGATCGTCCGGTTCTCCATCCGTAATTACCAGAATCGTTTCCCCGTTTTTTGCTTCACCGCTGGCTTTCTTTTGCAAGTAACTATTCACCGCATCTTGCAGCACCGATGCCAAATCGGTTCTTCCCGATGGCTCGTTTTCCTGGAAAATCTGCGACACCTTAGCCGAGGTGACATTTTCGTAGCGCTTAAATCGACTGGAAAACAGATAAACCGTAATTCCATCCGGGTCTAACTGTTCGGCTTTCGCGGCTAAAGCAAATGTGGATTCTTCTGCGGATTTCCACCGCGTTTTTCCGCCGTATCCATCGGGAGTCATCATGCTCCCACTTTTGTCAAGAATTAGGGTATAGTCTCTATTCTCTAGCATAGCTTTTTTACCTCGCTGTTGTCAAGATTTTTCGGGATTTATTTTTTTTCCTGATTTGTTGCTAGATTCAGGAGGGTGAAGGGAACTGAAAGCCTGGGGAGTTTACCCCGGGCGATCGCGATTGAAATTCGCTCTCCACCTGTATTGTTTTCCCAGGGTTTTTTAGTCTACGATCGCGTTGAGCAACACTTCTTTCAGCGGCACTTCTTCCATATCCTCCATCGTAATTGTATCTACGATGTCGAATTTAGCGCCAACTCCTTGCAATTCATCATCTAATGCCTTAAGGAAGCGCAGGGCTTGCGGGTCTTTGCCCACTTGAATAAAAGAGATTGCCAATTCCTCATCGCGATCGAGTTTGCGAGAGGCTTGAATAATCAGCTCCATCACTGCGCGGCGGTCATCTGGTTCTCCATCCGTAACCACCAAAATCGTTTCTCCTTCCGGTTTCGTTTCACCCGCCGACTTGCGCTGAAAATAATTAGTCACCGCATCTTGCAGGACCGCCGCCAAGTTGGTGCGACCCATCGGTTCATTTTCTTGATAAATTTGTTCCACCTTAGCGGTGGTCACGTTGTCATAACGTTTAAAGCGACCGGAAAACAGATAAACGGTAATGCCATCCGGATCGAACTCTTCACATCGTCTTGCCAGAGCTAGGGTAGATTCTTGAGCGGAATTCCAGCGGGTTTTGCCGCCGGGTTGGTCGGCGATGGACATACTGCCGCTTTTGTCAATAATTAAGGTATAATCGCGATTCTCTATCATCAGGTTTTTTCCTCAATCTGGTTAGTCAGTAATGGCATTGATGAGAACTTCAGTGAGCGTAAACTCTTCCATTTCATCAATGGTTAAAGTGTCTACAATGTCAAACTTAGCCCCAGCGGTTTGCAGGTCATCATCCAGGGCTTTGAGAAACTGAGTTGCTACGGGGTCGTTGCCGATTTGGATGAAAGAGATGGCCAATTCTTCATCTTTGTCAATGCGACGAGAGGCATCAATAATGACTTTCATTACACTTTTGCGATCGTCCGGTTCGCCGTCAGTGACCACTAAGATGGTTTCGCCATTGAGTTTGCTTTGGGCGCTTGCTTTGCGTTGGAAGTAATTGTTGAGCGCATCTTGGAGAACCCCGGCTAAATCGGTGCGCCCCGAGGGTTCGTTTTCCCGAAAAATCTGTTCGACCTTGGCAGAGGTGACGTTATCGTAGCGTTTAAAGCGTCCCGAAAAGACATAAACCGTGATGCCATCCGGGTCGAAGTCCTCGCATTTTCTAGCTAAAGCGAGGGTAGATTCTTGAGCTTCCAGCCATCGGGTTCTCCCGCCGCGCTGGTCTGGGATGGACATACTGCCACTTTTATCGAGAATGAGGGTATAGTCGCGGTTTTCCAGCATCAGAGTGTTAAATGTTAAAGCTAAAGTTGGTAGGGGCATCGGCGGGTTTCAAGCTTGGGGCATGAAGAAAGGGGATGCCTCTGCTTGTAGCTTAGCTTAAAGCACCAAAGGGGGGCGATCGCGATCGCCCCCCTTTGGTGCATTGAAAGTCGGAAAATTAGCTTGCCGATGCAGAAAGCACTACATCGCGCAGGGGAGTCCAGCGAACCTGGCGATCGCCCCCCACTTCCACCACCACTTTGACTCGCGGTTCGATATTTGGCAATTCGCTCAAATACTCGATTTCTTGCTGTGACAGAATCATGCCATCAATCAGCCACACCACCAGACCTTTAGATTTGGCAGGGAGATGGTCTAAGTTGTAGTTGACGATTGGCGGGATAAAATAAGTCCGCACATCTTTTTTGCCCAAGTGGGGAGGACGCACCCCGTGAACCCCGGTTAAATAAGCCGCTGGGTCTCCTAAACCCCGGGCGCTGAGCGACAGGTTGACATAGCCTGCCGCGCGAAGTCGGCGCTGGTAGCGCCCCTCAAATCCGCCTTCTAAGGGGACGTACAGGGCCAGCGCTCCATTATTTTCCAGATCGCGGATGAATTTTTTGCCCGTGATAAGCAGTGCCATAAAGTTGAGATCCTCGGTGGTTTAACGGTTATGATGAGATTTACCGTGCTTTTGTGCAAGCCCTCGCAAAGGCGCGATCGGCACCCTATTGAGGATAGTCGCGATCGCTCAACGCCAACAGACGAAAGCGCAAGAATACTGAGAACCAGTATATATGAATGCTCCTCCACCTGCGACGCCCGGTGGTGGTGTTTTGAGCAGAAGCGCTTATCCCCCCCACAGGCGGCATTCTCCTCGTATTCTGGGAACGTTAGCCCAGCAACACCCCCAAGTCGTTTCCGCAGAAGTGTACTTGAGCGTCACAAGAGGGGTTGAGCCGGATCCCTATTCCCCATCCAGTTGAGGGTCTCGGTGGGTGCGATCGCTGAATTTTTCCCCAAGTTTGCAAAAAAATTCCAGGTGGCAAATTCTTTAACCTATTGTGGGGTAAGCGGTTGAGCCGCTTGGCATTCCAGCCCGCCTCAAAAAAATAAAAAAAATTAGGAAAAAGACTAGACAAGGGGATGTAAATGAGATATGGTATTAAATTGTCGCCAAATTCAGCCAATTGACTCTTTCCGGAGAGCCAACCTGTCCACAACAGATAGCAAAATTAGGCTATCTTAAGGAGAGTCCGCGCAAGAGAAGACTCACTCAATCCTTAGCGGCAAGTTAAGGAAGGCTGAATGAGAGCGGGGGTCAGCACAGCAGGCAGATATCTAGACGCCTGTCTGACCGAAGCGGAGAAAACATGCCTCGTAGGGAAACTGAGCAATGAAATTGTTTAAGTCCATGCGGTGAAAGGCATCTCGAGCAAAAGCTCATTCCAAAGACAGATTTTCACGTCCACCCAGAAGTCTTGCGCGACTTCCGTGAAGCCTGTCTCCCCTTGAGAGAGGAGGCAGACTTCCGAGTGGGTTGGCGGAAAGAAATCGGAGAGAGCGGTTTGTAGTGAACACAGCGATCCGATTGTGTTGTAGTGCGTAAGTAAGGGGAGACCATAACCCGTGTCTGTCGGTATTCTCGGCACTAAACTCGGCATGACCCAAGTGTTTGACGAAGAGGGAAGAGCCGTTCCCGTCACCGTCGTTCAAGCCGGACCATGCACCGTGACCCAAATCAAGACCAAAGAAACAGATGGCTACGTAGCCATTCAAGTTGGATATGGTGAAGCGCCCGCCAAGGCGATTAACAAACCAGAACTCGGTCACCTCGTCAAGTCCAACGCGCCCCCGTTGCGTCATTTATGCGAATATCGGATAGAGGACGCCAACAATTTTGAGCTAGGACAACAAATCAAAGTCGATACTTTCGCGGCGGATCAAATTGTAGACGTCAGCGGAAACAGTATTGGTCGGGGATTTGCGGGGTATCACAAACGGCATAACTTCAAGCGCGGGCCGATGTCCCACGGGTCGAAGAACCATAGATTGCCCGGTTCCACCGGCGCGGGGACGACCCCGGGGCGGGTGTATCCAGGCAAGCGAATGGCAGGAAGACTCGGCGGGAAGCAAGTCACCCTGCGGAAATTGAAAGTCGTGCGGGTGGATACTGAGCGCAACCTGCTGCTCATCAAAGGCTCGGTTCCCGGAAAACCCGGTGCCCTGCTCAATATTAAGCCAAGCAACGTGGTAGGCGGTTCCAAATAAATTATCGGCAAGAACGTTTGCAAAAACTCAAACCCGATCGGAGTAACGGAAGAAACGGGGGTAGACAGAGATGGTGAACTGTGTAGTTAAAAATTGGCAAGGGGAAGAAGTCGGAGCCGCGACATTGGAACTGCGGGTGGCGAAAGAAGAGAATGCCGCTCATATCGTTCATAAAGCGCTGACCCGGCAACTGAACAACCGTCGTCAAGGAACGGTGGGCACCAAGACTCGAGCGGAAGTCAGAGGTGGGGGAAGAAAACCCTGGAGACAAAAAGGAACCGGTCGCGCCCGGGCCGGATCCATTCGCTCGCCATTGTGGCGAGGCGGCGGGGTGATCTTTGGTCCGAAGCCAAGAGATTACGAGACCAAGATGAATCGTAAAGAGCGGCGTCTGGCATTGCGGACGGCGTTTCAAAGTCGGGCAGAAGACATGATAGTGGTAGAAGAGTTTGCAGAAAATCTGCCACGTCCGAAGACCAAAGAGCTGGTCAATGCTTTAGGGCGCTGGGGTGTAGAGCCAAACGACAAGGTACTGCTGATTTTGCCAGAGCGGCAAGAGAACGTGTATTTGTCGGCTCGGAACGTAGAGGCGCTCAATATCGTGTACGCCAATAACTTAAACGTTTACGATGTGCTAGTGGCAGATCGGATCGTCACCACAGCAGCAGCCCTTGCCAAAATTGAGGAGGTCTATGGTGAGTGAACAAAATCTTCGCAAGCTAGCGGACTTAATTCGTCGCCCGATCGTGACAGAAAAAGCCACGATGCTGATGGAGGAGAATAAGTACGTGTTTGACGTGACTTCAAAGGCGACGAAACCGCAAATCAAAGCAGCGATCGAACACCTGTTTGATGTGAAGGTACTGAGGGTCAATACCCAACATCTGCCCCCCAAAAAGCGTCGGTTCGGGAGATTTGTGGGGTATAAGCCTCACTATAAGCGAGCGATCGTGACCTTGGCAGAGGGTGATTCGTTGCAAAGCATATTCTTCCCAGAAGTGTAGGGGAAACAGCTTGTGGAGTGGAGTTTCACCCGAAGTGCCACCAGAAAAGCTTTACCCCCATTCTGAGGAGAGAAGCCAAATAAAGCAGTTGAACGAGAGTTGAAATTATGGGTATCCGTACTTATCGGCCATACACTCCAAGCACCAGGCAACACAGCGTTTCCGATTTTGCCGAAATCACCCGCGATCGGCCAGAAAAGTCCCTGACCAAAAAGAAGCATCGGAAAAAAGGGCGCAATAATCGCGGGGTGATTACCTGCCGACATCGAGGTGGGGGTCACAAGCGGCGCTATCGAGAAATCGACTTTCGCCGAGATAAGCACAATATTCCCGCGAAAGTGGCCGAGATCGAATACGATCCGAACCGGAACGCGCGGATTGCATTGCTGCACTATCAGGATGGCGAAAAGCGGTATATCCTGCATCCAGTGGGGTTAAATGTAGGGAGTTATATCGTCGCCGGACCCGACGCCGCGATCGAAGTGGGCAACGCCCTGCCCCTCGAGAGAATGCCCCTGGGTACCTTGGTTCACAATGTAGAACTCAATCCGGGACGCGGCGGACAAATGGTGCGCTCTGCCGGAGCCGGCGCACAAGTGCAAGCCAAAGAAGGGAATTTCGTCACCCTGAAATTACCCTCCGGCGAAGTTCGCATGTTCCGCAAAGAGTGCTACGCTACCGTGGGTCAAGTGGGCAATATCGAAGCCAGAAACATCAGTTTGGGTAAAGCCGGTCGCACCCGCTGGTTGGGACGACGCCCGGAAGTCAGAGGAAGCGTGATGAACCCCGTAGACCACCCGCATGGTGGTGGGGAAGGAAGAGCGCCAATCGGTAGAAGTGGGCCAGTGACCCCTTGGGGTAAGCCAGCGTTAGGCCGCAAGACCCGCAAGAAGAAAAAAGCCAGCGATGCCGCGATCGTCCGCCGTCGTCGGAAGTCTTCCAAACGAGGCAAAGGCGGTCGTCAGTCTTAAGCTTGTGCAAAGAAAGAAATGGAGAAGGGGAAATGCCTTCTCGATGCATCGTTGTCGATCGTTAATATTTTATCCTTCGTGAACTATGGGACGTTCTCTTAAAAAAGGTCCTTTCGTAGCGGATCATTTGCTTCGCAAAATTGAAAAGCTAAACGAGAAAGGAGAAAAGCAAGTCATTAAAACCTGGTCGCGAGCCTCAACGATCGTGCCGGATATGCTGGGGCATACCATCGCCGTTCATAATGGCCGCCAGCACGTACCGTTGTACATTAGCGAGCAGATGGTCGGGCACAAATTAGGCGAATTCGCGCCGACCCGAACCTTCCGGGGACACGCAAAAAGCGATAAGAAAGGGCGGCGCTAGAAACGCTGTCAAAAGTCCTTTGACTGCTATAGTCAACTTTCTTGGGACTAGAGACAAAGGCTTTCGACACTTGGAGAAATCTATGGCTATCGATACTACAGAAAAAGTCAAAGCAAGCGCGCGCTACGTTCGCATGTCTCCCTACAAAGTTCGTCGCGTTCTCGACCAGATTCGGGGTCGCTCCTATCGGGAGGCGCTCATCATTCTGGAATTCATGCCCTATCGTGCCTGCGACCCGATTCGTAAAGTGCTGCGATCGGCTGCCGCTAATGCCGAACATAACAACGGTTTGGATCCAGCAACGTTATGGGTTGCCGAAGCGTATGCTGATGGAGGTCCGAGTTTGAAGCGGTATCGGCCTCGGGCACAAGGACGGGCTTATATGATTCGCAGGCCAACCTGTCATATTACCGTTGCGGTTGCTCCAGAAATCGAGTCGGAATAGCAAAGGAACGAGAAGGCGTAGAGTTACTCAAACCGTCTTCGCCTCTCAAGTTAGGGTTGACGTTTTATTACTGGTTGTACGAGGACACAGATTCGTGGGACAGAAGATACATCCAACAGGTTTTCGGCTCGGCGTAACGCAAGAACACCGCTCTCGGTGGTTTGCCGATAGCAACCGCTACCCGGAACTGCTAGAAGAAGACTACAAGATTCGTCACTACGTTCACACTACCCTGAATAATGCAGGCATTTCAGAGGTGCGGATCGAGCGCAAAGCCGACCAAATCGATCTAGAAGTCCGCACCGCGAGACCCGGTGTGGTCGTGGGTCGCGGCGGTAGTGGCATTGAAGCCTTGCGAACCGGTCTGCAGGAAATGCTTGGCAGCAATCGTCAAATCCGGATTAACGTCGTGGAAGTGACGCGGGTCGATGCCGACGCTACTTTAATTGCTGAATATATTGCCAGCCAATTAGAGCGCCGGGTTTCTTTCCGCCGGGTGGTGCGTCAAGCCATTCAACGCGCCCAAAAAGCCGGTGTGGAAGGGATTAAAGTGCAAGTGAGCGGGCGTTTGAATGGGGCAGAAATTGCCCGAACCGAATGGACTCGTGAAGGCAGAGTTCCTCTGCATACGTTGCGGGCAGATATTGATTATTCCTACCGAACCGCCAGAACGATTTATGGGATTCTCGGCGTGAAAGTGTGGATTTTTAAAGGTGAAATTATTCCCGGACAAGAGGAAGCAGCTTCGCCGATTGGCGCGAATAACCGTCCTCGGGGGAAAAGACGCCGCCAGCAATTTGAAGACCGCTCCAATGAAGGGTAAGTTGTTTTTTACCCGTTAGCTAGTAGCCATTACGCAAAGCGCGAGTCATGTTAAGTCCTAGAAGAACAAAATTTCGCAAGCAACAGCGCGGGCGGATGCGGGGGTTAGCCACTAGAGGCAACCAAATTAATTTTGGGGAATTTGCCCTGCAAGCGATCGAACCGTCCTGGATTACCTCCCGTCAAATCGAAGCCAGCCGTCGAGCTATGACGCGCTATATCCGTAGGGGGGGCAAAATCTGGATTCGAGTTTTTCCAGATAAGCCAGTCACCATGCGTGCGGCGGAAACCCGGATGGGTTCCGGTAAAGGTTCGCCAGAATACTGGGTGGCGGTGGTCAAACCGGGTCGGATTTTGTTTGAGATTGGCGGCGTTCCCGAAGCAACCGCTCGCGAAGCGATGCGCCTTGCTTCTCATAAGTTGCCGATTAAAACGAAGTTTATTACCAGAGAAGGGGAGCAGACATAGATTATGGCTTTTCCCAAGGTTTCAGAAGTCAGAAACTTGAGTGATGAACAGATCGCAGAAGAGATTGTGACACTCAAGCGGGAATTGTTTGAATTGAGGCTGCAAAAAGCAACTCGTCGCCTGGAGAAAACTCACCTGTTTAAGCATAAGAAGCACAAACTGGCTCAATTGCTGACAGTGGAAGGAGAGCGAAAACGGGCACAGGCAGCCAAAGCGGCAGCTGAAGCGCAGACGCCATCCGAAAGCGGCGAAACTGCTGTATCGGCTTCTGCCACATCTACCGAAACAGAATCAGCGGACCTTTGAGGAGTAGGTGACAATGGCTGTTAAAGAAAGAGTAGGCTTTGTGGTCAGCGACAAGATGGATAAAACCGTTGTCGTCGCCGTGGAAAATAGAAGTCCACATCCGAAGTACGGCAAAATTGTGGTCAATACCAAGCGGTATAAGGCTCACGATGAACAGAATCAGTGCAAAGAGGGCGATCGCGTCCGGATTCAGGAAACTCGCCCCCTCAGCCGCACGAAACGCTGGGCCGTTATCGAAATTCTCAATAGTGCCTCCGAAGCATAAACGACAGGGAGACCGAAGGTGATTCAACAAGAGTCTTATCTCAAAGTTGCGGATAATAGCGGTGCCAGAACCTTGATGTGCATTCGCGTCCTTGGGGGCAACCGACGCTACGCCTCAGTGGGCGATACGATCGTTGCCGTTGTCAAAGAAGCAACGCCCAATATGGCGATCAAGAAATCTGACATCGTTCGTGCCGTGATCGTTCGCACCCGCAAGGGACTGCGCCGAGCTAGTGGAATGAGCATTCGTTTTGATGATAACGCGGCAGTTATCATCAACGCCGATGGAAATCCAAGAGGAACCCGGGTTTTTGGCCCCGTTGCTCGGGAACTGCGGGATAAAAATTACACCAAAATTGTTTCCTTAGCGCCGGAGGTGCTCTAATGGCTAAAACCAGTAACAAAACGCCGGTTCGCTACAAAATGCATGTCAAAACTGGGGACACCGTACAGGTGATTTCTGGGAAAGAAAAAGGCAAAGTGGGGGAAATCGTTAAAGCGTTTCCTCAAACGAGTAAAGTGATTGTGAAAGGGGTTAACGTGAAAACCAAACACGTGAAACCTACTCAAGAAGGTGAATCGGGGAGAATCGAAACTTTTGAAGCGCCGATTCATAGCTCGAACGTGATGCTTTATTCGACTAAGCAAGAAGTAGCCAGCCGGGTTTGCTACACCTTCACCGAAGATGGTCGCAAGGTGAGAATGCTCAAGAAAACCGGAGAAATTATTGATTAGCTCGCAACAGCAAGGCGAGAAATTTTTCCAAGTGGAACGGATAATTAGTCCCTGACAAAGACCAGGGAAAAGGAAGCGAAAATTACCATGACACAAGCACTCAAAAGTCGCTATCTCGAACAAATCGTTCCGAAACTGACGGAAGAATTTGGATATGAAAATATCCATCAGGTGCCTAAGACGATTAAAGTCACGGTTAACCGAGGCTTAGGCGATGCGTCTACTAATGCAAAGGCGCTAGAATCTTCTCAGAGAGAGCTGGCCATAATTACTGGGCAAAAACCAATAGTCACGCGAGCTAAAAAAGCAATTGCTGGCTTTAAAATTCGCCAAGGGATGCCCGTGGGAATTATGGTGACGCTAAGGGGCGATCGCATGTATTCCTTTTTGGAGCGATTAATTAACCTAGCTCTACCTCGGATTCGGGACTTTCGCGGTATTAGTCCCAAAAGTTTTGATGGCCGAGGAAACTACACCTTGGGCGTCAAAGAACAGCTTATTTTTCCAGAAGTAGACTATGACAGCATCGATCAAATTCGTGGGATGGACATATCAATCGTCACCACTGCTAACACAGATGAAGAGGGCCGCGCCTTGCTCAGAGAAATGGGAATGCCCTTCCGCGAGAGATAAATAACAGGGGAATAAGGAGGGAAAAATGGCGGCTAACGACACAATTGCAGATATGCTGACGCGCATCCGCAATGCCAGCTTAGCGCGGCACCCAAAAACAGAGGTTCCATCAACAAAAATGACCCGTTCGATCGCGAAAGTTCTTCGAGAAGAAGGCTTTATCGCTGAATACGAAGAAGCAGGCGAAGGGTTCAGAAAAAACTTGGTGATTGCCTTGAAATACAAAGGCAAAAATCGCGATCCGATTATTAAAGCGTTGAAGCGGGTCAGTAGACCGGGCTTGCGGGTCTATTCTAACCGAAAAGATTTACCTCGCGTTTTGGGCGGAATTGGCATTGCTATCATATCCACCTCGTCGGGCATTATGACCGATCGCGAAGCTCGACGCCAAGGTGTAGGTGGGGAAGTGCTTTGCTACGTGTGGTAGTCGAATGTCGAGGTTGAATATTGATAGTTGATGGCTGAAGAAAAATCAACAGCGATCGACAATCCACCCTTCGACAATCGACACCTCAACAACCAACAATTAGCACACTACAACGGAGAATTATGTCTCGGATTGGTAAGCGCCCCATTAATCTCCCCGATAAAGTGACGGTTACGATTGACAATCAGACAGTATCTGTCAAGGGGCCAAAAGGGGAACTCTCCCGAGTTCTACCTCTTGAAGTCAGCGTAGAACTAGACGGGAGTGTGGTTACGGTAAAGCCTCGGGATGAATCCCGCAAGGCCAGACAGCGACATGGCTTGAGTAGAACCCTAGTGGCCAACATGGTTGAAGGGGTTTCCCAAGGATTTCAAAAACGTCTGGAAATCCTTGGGGTGGGTTATCGCGCTCAAGTTCAAGGCCGCAACCTGATTCTCAACGTCGGTTACAGCAACCCGGTAGAGATTAAACCGCCAGAAGGCATTCAGTTGGCTGTGGAAAACAACACGAATGTCATTATCACTGGCATCAATAAAGAAGTAGTCGGGAACATCGCCGCGAAAATTCGCGATGTTCGACCCCCCGAACCCTACAAAGGCAAAGGCATTCGCTATGCAGGCGAACAAGTCAGACGCAAAGCAGGGAAGGCCGGCAAGAAATAACATGTCAACCCCCCTCACCCTGAAGGGGCGGGTTGCATTCATGGCTCAGACCAACTCGGCGATCGCGTAACGTCTTTCGCTTCCTAGGTTTTTGGAGTCACCACACCCAGGAGATGCTCCCGTCCTGTAGAAAAGGGAGCCTACTTCAGTACAAATCATCCCTATGGGGAGAGGGCAAAATCTTGGCAATGGTCAAACATCCATTGCAAGTACATTTCCAAAGTACGCCAAACAAGTAAACCCAGTACGGTAGTAGTAATTCCTGACCGATTGAAAGTGGTTTTCAACCGCTTATCCGTTTTCCTTTTATTAGCTCGAAAGAGACTAAGTTTCCAACTTAGGAGTTTTTCAGATGAAGCTCACTCGCAAAGAATTAATTCATCGCCGACATCGGCGGGTGCGCCGCAAAGTAGTGGGCACGCCAGAACGACCTCGGTTATGCGTATTTCGGTCGAACCAGCACATTTACGCGCAAGTGATTGACGATACGCAACACCATACCCTGACCTCGGCTTCCACAGTAGATTCAGAACTGAAAGCCGATATTTCATCGGCATCGACTTGTGAAGCTTCCGCACGGGTGGGCACCCTGCTTGCCCAGCGTGCCTTAGAGAAAGGAGTGCAAAAAGTGGTATTTGACCGAGGTGGACATATTTACCACGGTCGAGTCAAAGCCCTGGCTGATGCTGCCCGGGAAGCTGGGTTAGACTTTTAGAAATGGATCGAAAAAAGTGGGGAGTGGAAACGAACGGAGCGATCGCGATCGAGCAGCTCTCGACCCTTCTGCACTCCACCAGAAATAAGTAGGACTAAACAGAAGAAAAATTATGGCGGATCGTGGTAAAAAAAGCAATCGCAATCGGGATAACCAAACCGATTGGCAAGAGCGGGTCGTTCAGATCCGCCGGGTGACCAAAGTGGTCAAAGGTGGTAAAAAGCTGAGCTTTCGCGCGATCGTGGTCGTGGGGAACGAGCGCGGTCAAGTGGGGGTGGGCGTAGGAAAAGCCAGTGACGTGATCGGAGCGGTGAAAAAAGGCGTAGCCGATGGGAAAAAGCATCTAATTGAGGTGCCCCTGACCAAAGCCAACTCAATTCCGCATCGCGTCAACGGCATGGCCACCGGAGCCAAAGTTATGATGAGACCGGCTGCCCCGGGTACTGGTGTAATTGCTGGTGGAGCGGTGCGAACCGTACTAGAGTTAGCCGGTGTTCAGAACGTGCTGGCCAAGCAGCTCGGGTCAGATAACCCCCTGAATAATGCCAGAGCTGCAGTAGAGGCGTTATCCTCCCTGCGAACCTTTTCAGAAGTGGCTGAAGAGCGGGGAATTTCCGTGGAGCAGATCTACGCTTAAGCCAGCGATCGCGGGGAGAGGCGAGATTGGCATTTCCAGGCACCAGCGGGTCGCAGCCAAACCTGGCCAGAGCGATCGCCCCCGCCCCCGGGGGATGGAAGTTTTTGCGGGGGCAGATTGAGTTAGCGCTCATCTTACCTACCGATTGCCCTTCGGAATTAGAGCCAAACAAGTACAGGAGAAGATCGTCGTGAGAATACAAGATGCTGTGCCCAAAGCAGGGTCGAAAAAGCGTCGGCGGCGCTTGGGCCGTGGCATTTCTGCGGGTCAAGGTGCAAGCTGCGGCAAAGGAATGAGAGGTCAAAAATCCAGATCCGGGGGAAGCACCCGGCCCGGTTTTGAAGGAGGCCAACTGCCGCTTTACCGACGGCTACCCAAGCTGAAGCACTTTACGCTTATCAATCGCAAACATTACACTACGATTAACGTGAGTCAGTTGGCATCGTTGCCCGCGTCGAGCGAGGTGACACTGGCTTCCTTAATGGAGGCTGGCCTGGTGACTTCCAACAAATGGCCGCTGAAAATCTTAGGAGATGGGGAACTGAACGTTCCGCTGAATGTTAAAGCTGCTGCCTTTAGCGCATCAGCCCGAGCCAAGATAGAAGCGGCGGGTGGAAGTTGCGAGGTTCTGGGTGCCAACGCCTAGGGCGATCGCCCGTGCCCAAGGGGCAAGCCCTAGGGCGCTCAGCGCCACTGCAATGATTACTAGAGGTACTCCTTCATGGTTGTTAGTCGAGATAAAGCGCCAACCGCTCAGGAGACTTTCATGCAGATGGCGAAAGCAGCGGGTCTGAGAGGTCGGCTGCTTCTGACCATTGGCATGTTAGTTTTAGTGCGCTTAGGCGTATGGATTCCCGTTCCGGGAATCGATCGGGCAAGATTTCAAGCCAATATCGAGGGGAGTCCCCTGATTGGTTTTTTGGATTTATTTTCTGGAGGTGGTTTGCGAGCCTTGGGGATTTTTGCCTTGGGGATCCTGCCTTACATTAATGCCTCCATTATTATGCAATTATTGACCGCTGCCCTTCCTACGTTGGAGGATTTGCAAAAAAACGAAGGGGAAGCAGGGCGGCGCAAAATTTCTCAGATTACTCGCTATGTAGCGTTGGGATGGGCGGTGTTGCAAAGTGTTGGCATTGCCCTTTGGGTGGGTGCTTTTGCTGAGAACCCCGACCCCGGCGTTTTATTCTACATAGAGACAATCGTGGCTCTGACCGCCGGATCGATGTTTGTGATGTGGGTCTCGGAGCTGATTACCGAACGGGGAGTCGGCAATGGGGCTTCGTTGTTAATTTTTGTGAACATCGTGGCGGTACTGCCGAGTTCCTTGGCGCGAACCTTTGCTCTCGCCCGCGAAAATCAGGCCATTGTCGGACCAGTGGTGGTTCTGCTGGCGGTATTCTTGATTATGATTGTGGGGATTGTGTTCGTCCAGGAAGGGACTCGCCGCATCCCGATTATTTCCGCTCGACGTCAAGTGGGGCGTCGGATTTATCGGGAAAAGAGTAGCTATTTGCCTTTGCGGGTGAATCAAGGCGGCGTGATGCCGATTATTTTTGCTTCCGCAGTTTTGATTTTGCCGGCGACGATCGCTCAGGTGACGAAGAGCGAAGCGCTGATTTCGTTTGCACAATATCTCAGTCCGGGGGGACCGACTCCTTGGCTTTATGTGGCGTTTTATTTTCTGTTAATTCTGTTTTTTAGCTATTTCTACGCTTCGTTGATTATCAATCCCGTGGATATGGCGCAGAATTTAAAGAAAATGGGAGCGAGTATCCCTGGGATTCGTCCGGGACGGGCGACCACTGAATATGTGGAGCGGGTGTTGAATCGTTTAACCTTTTTAGGCGCGGTTTTCCTCGGGTTGGTGGCGATCGTGCCCACTGCTGTGGAAAGTGCCACCGGCGTGCGGACGTTTCAGGGCTTGGGGGCAACGTCACTGCTGATTTTGGTCGGGGTGGCGATCGATACCGCCAAACAAATTCAAACTTACGTGATTTCGCAGCGCTATGAAGGAATGGTGAAGCAATAGTGACAAGAGTTATTTTTTTGGGACCGCCAGGAGCGGGTAAAGGAACGCAAGCTAAGCGTCTGGCGCAGAGTTGTCAAATTCCTCATATTTCTACGGGGGATTTGCTGCGCGCGGCGGTAGCCGAGAAGACTGAGCTAGGTAATCAAGCAAAAGCTTATATGGATCGCGGCGAGTTGGTGCCCGATTCGTTGCTGTTGGATATGGTGCGCGTACGCCTGACTCAACCGGATGCGGAGCAAGCGGGTTGGATCCTCGATGGATTTCCCCGGAATGTGACTCAGGCGGAATTTCTGGACAAACTGCTCGCCGAAATCAACCAGAAAAGCGATGTGGTGGTGAATCTGGAAGTCCCCGACCAAGCGTTGGTGGAACGCCTGCTCAAACGCGGTCGCCAAGATGATACGGAAGAGACGATTCGTCGTCGGTTAGAGGTTTATCGCGAGCAAACTGCCCCGGCGATCGCCTATTATCAGCACGACGATCGCTTGGTTTCGGTGAATGGCGATCGCTCGATGGATGACGTGAGTGCCTCCTTGCAACAGGTGGTTCGCGGTTAAATTCGGCTTCACCCTTTTTATGGCAAAACATTAGGGGTTCCCAGTCAGATTCACTGCGAGTGTGGTTGAGATGACTGGGTTAACTCCTCCCCTTGGAGTAGGCCGAGGGCTGACGGTTTTTGCTAAGATATGTTACGGGTTGCTTTCTCCAAGCCGAAAACAATTCGGAATTCGGCAACATTTTCGAGTAACACAGAGCATCCCTTCATCAAGGTATGTAGCAAAAGAGGTAACTGTAATTTGGCTAAGCAAGATTTAATTGAGATGGAAGGCACGGTGACTGAATCCTTGCCGAATGCGATGTTTCGCGTGGATCTAGACAATGGGTTTAACGTGCTGGCCCACATTTCTGGGAAGATCCGACGCAATTACATCAAAATTCTCCCGGGCGATCGGGTCAAAGTCGAATTGACCCCTTACGACTTAACCAAAGGTCGGATTACTTATCGGCTTCGCAAGAAGTAGGTTTTCCGGGATCGGCAGCCACTCGTAAAAATTAAGGTTATGGCAAGTGGTCACAGCTTTTGTCACTTCACACAAAAATTGATATAATATGAAGTTTGTAGTGCGGCTGAAAAAAACATGAAAGTTCGAGCATCAGTCAAAAAGATGTGTGAAAAGTGCCGCGTCATTCGTCGTCGCGGTCGAGTTATGGTGATCTGTTCTAACCCGAAACACAAGCAACGTCAAGGTTAGAAACACCTAATTCAATCTGTGGGAGGTCTGATGGACTCATCTGGCACCCCAACCCAAGTAGGAGCAAAATTAGACTAGGGAGAGAAGAAGCGTGGCACGAATTGCCGGAGTGGATCTTCCTCGCGATAAGCGTGTAGAGATAGGTCTGCGATACATCTACGGAATTGGCCCGACCCGGGCCAAAGAGGTTCTGGAAAAAACCGGGGTCAATCCCGATACTCGGGTCAAAGACTTAAGCGATGCACAAGTAGCATCCTTGCGAGGCGTCGTTGAAAACGATTATCAAGTCGAAGGGGACTTGCGGCGCTGGGAAACCATGAACGTGAAGCGCCTGATGGACATCGGCACCTATCGGGGTCGTCGTCATCGGATGGGACTTCCCGTTCGGGGTCAGAGAACCCGAACCAATGCCCGGACTCGTCGGGGAGGGCGTCGAACTGTTGCTGGGAAGAAAAAAGCCCCAGGCAAGAAGTAAAAATTCCCGGTGCAATGATAGGCGGGTGTTTCAGTCTGCCTACCGATTCACAATGCAAATCTTTAACCACTCAGTCCAACAACCGATATGGCGCGACAACCAAGTAAAAAAACTGGCTCACGGAAACAAAAAAGGAATGTGCCCAATGGAGTGGCTTACATTCAGTCTACCTTCAATAACACGATTGTCACGATAAGCGATCCCAATGGAGAAGTAATTTCTTGGGCGACATCCGGTTCGAGTGGCTTTAAGGGCGCTAAAAAAGGAACCCCCTTTGCCGCTCAAACCGCTGCAGAAAATGCAGCTCGGCGAGCTGCAGACCAGGGAATGCGTCAAATAGAGGTGATGGTCAGCGGCCCGGGATCCGGTCGAGAAACCGCAATTCGCGCCCTGCAAGGTGCTGGTCTAGAAATCACCCTAATTCGGGACGTAACCCCCATCCCACATAATGGCTGTCGCCCACCGAAGCGCCGTCGAGTCTAAATCATTGTGGAAAACAGGGGAGAACTGATGAGGAAAAAATACTCATTGCCAATTCTGTTTTCGTCCGCGATCGCGTAAGTTAAAGGATAACTCCTCAGAACTTGGGGATCGAGTCAGCATCATAACGAGAGGGAGGCTAAGTTGGCCTTCTATGGATCGAGGAGAAGGGAGGTCACTCCGTGGCGCAGTTTCAGATTGAGTGTGTAGAGTCAAACACTGAAAAAAACCAGGGTCAGTACGGCAAATTTCTATTGGAGCCGCTGGAGCGGGGTCAAGGGACTACCGTAGGCAATGCCCTGCGGCGAGTGCTGCTATCTAACTTAGAAGGAACAGCCGTCAGTGCCGTCCGTATTGCCGGTGTTAATCACGAGTTTGCCACAATTGAGGGCGTGCGAGAGGATGTTCTGGAAATTTTACTAAATATGAAGGAAATCGTCCTCAAAAGCTACTCCGCCCAACCGCAAATCGGACGATTATTAGTCAAAGGTCCGGCAACAGTGACGGCAGCCCAATTTGAATTGCCATCTGAGGTCGAAGTCATCGATCGCAATCAATATGTGGCGACAATTGCTGAAGGCCATACCCTGGAAATGGAATTTCGGGTGGAAAAAGGGAAAGGATATCGCTCGGTGGAACGGGGTCGCGACGAAACCACCGCGTTAGACTTTCTCTTAATCGATGCGGTCTTTATGCCGGTACGCAAAGTCAATTACACGGTGGAAGATGCCCGCGTCGGCGGATCTTTGGAAAAAGACAGATTGATTATGGAAATCTGGACGAATGGCTCGATTAGCCCCCAAGAGGCAATTAGCCAAGCTGCCAGTATCCTGGTGGATCTGTTCTCTCCACTCAAAGACATCACCCTGGAATCCATGCTGGAAGAATCGCCCACTGAGGCGGATCCAACCAGTCAAATTCCCATTGAAGAATTGCAGCTTTCGGTGCGAGCGTACAACTGTCTCAAGCGAGCGCAAATCAACTCGGTGGCTGATTTGCTCGACTACAGCCAAGAAGATCTCCTAGAGATTAAAAACTTCGGTCAAAAGTCGGCAGAAGAAGTCATCGAAGCATTGCAGAAGCGCTTGGGCATTACCTTGCCCCACGAAAAATCTGCAAAAACAACCTAACCCGTCTGAGTGTCAAGTGTAAAGTCTGAAAAACCCCGTGTTTATCCTTTACACTGCACTCTTTTTCATTTCCTTTCTGGCTACAATTTGTTACAATTTATAGTTCATCGTTTATCGTCCACCATTCATACTTCCTAATCAATTATGCGTCACCGTTGTCGAGTGCCCGAATTAGGTAAACCCGCCGATCAGCGCAAAGCATTACTGCGAGCGTTGAGTACAGAACTGCTGCGTCATGGTCGGATTACCACGACACAAGCCCGTGCCAAAGCGGTTCGCTCTGAAGTCGAACGGATCGTGACCTTGGCAAAAGATGGGTCTTTGGCGGCTCGCAGAAGAGCCTTGGGCTACATCTACGATAAACAGCTCGTTCACGCCCTGTTTGAACAAGTGCAAAACCGCTATGGCAATCGTTCGGGAGGATACACCCGAATCGTGCGAACGGTTTCCCGGCGCGGAGATAATGCCAAAATGGCAATCATCGAACTCGTCTGATGAAACTGACAGATTTTGGAGCTGGCAGATGCCCTAGCCTTTGGTTCCCTGTTAACTCTAAAATCTTCTGGTTAAAGCCGCCTTATGTCTTCCACCCCCGACATGCCAACCCAAAGAGTTGCCCTCCTGATTCAATATGTGGGCACTCATTTTCACGGATGGCAAAGGCAACCCCATCACCGAACGGTTCAAGAGGAAATCGAGCAGAAATTGGCAACGGTGGTTCGCCACCCAGTCAGCGTTATCGCTGCCGGGAGAACCGATAGCGGGGTTCATGCAGCGGCGCAAGTAGCTCATTTCGATATTGCCAGCCCGATTCCGGCTCACAAGTGGTTCAGCGTACTGAACGCACAGTTGCCCCCGGATATCGCGATTCTGGCCTCGGCAGCGGTGGAATCGGATTGGCACGCGCGGTTTTCGGCTTCGTCGCGCCGATACCGATACACCCTCTATAGCGATCGCCAACCGAACTTGTTCGTGCGCCCCTTTGCTTGGCATTATTATCACGCCCCCCTGGATGCGGACTTAATTCAACAAGCGCTCACCCCGTTAATCGGCCATCATCATTTGGCGGCGTTTCACCGCGCCGGGTCGCAGCGCAAACATTCCTGGGTGGACGTGCAAGAAGCAAAATGCTTCCGCAACGGTCCATTCGTGCATATCGAAGTGCAGGCCAGTGGCTTTCTCTATGGCATGATGCGTTTGCTGGTGGGCTTATTGGTTCAAGTGGGTCGAGGAGAGTGTAGCCTCGATCGCTTCCAGGACCTCTGGCAAAACGAGCGGCGATCGCAAGTCAAATATGCCGCCCCCGCTCATGGCCTGTGCTTGTTGCGCGTCGCTTACCCAAACGCTCCGTTTCCCCGTCAATTGTGGTGGGATAACATGCCCCAGTTTGGTTTGTCCCCGACGGCGATCGCGGTGGGGTCAACCTGAACCCCAACCCCCAGCCAACCGACAGCGCCAACCACCAACCGCGCCTCTTTCACTCGGCGGCGCGCTTTCCCGTCACAGGGAATACCCCCCATACAAACAACCGACAACAAACACCTAACACCATGACCAAAACCTACGTTCCTCCACAAGACTCCTTGGAGCAGCAGTGGTATGTCGTAGACGCGGAAAATCAGCGTCTCGGCAGATTAGCCACTGAAATCGCTCGGATTTTGCGGGGTAAAAACAAACCCACCTATACCCCCCACATGGATACCGGCGACTTCGTAATCGTGGTCAACGCCGACAAAATCCAAGTAACCGGGAAAAAACGGTTTCAAAAGCTGTACCGACGTCATTCTGGCAGACCGGGCGGCATGAAAACCGAAACCTTTGCCAAGCTGCAAAACCGCGTGCCAGAGCGGATTGTGGAACAGGCAGTGCGGGGAATGCTCCCGAAAAATAGTCTAGGCCGAAAACTCTTCACCAAGCTGAAAGTGTACGCCGGCCCAGACCATCCCCATGAAGCCCAACAACCTGAACCCTTGCAAATTCAAACCATTCCAGGAGGAGAATCTTAATGCAAGCCACCGAACAAAGCGGTCGCGTTATGTACTGGGGCACGGGTCGCCGCAAATCTGCTGTGGCACGGGTGCGCCTAGTCCCCGGTAGCGGTGAAGTGACTATCAACAAAAAGCCTGTCGAGCAGTATCTTCAATTCAACCCGGCTTATATCGGAGCCATTAAAGCGCCCCTGGAAACGCTGGGACTGGAAAATGAATATGATGTCCTGGTCAACGTCCAAGGCGGCGGATTAACCGGACAATCGGAATCCATTCGCTTAGGAGTGGCGCGCGCACTGTGTCAGCTCGATCCGGACAATCGTCAGCCTTTGAAAGTGGAAGGCTTCCTCACCCGTGACCCCCGGGCGAAAGAACGGAAAAAATACGGCTTACGCAAAGCCCGCAAGGCTCCTCAATACTCCAAGCGGTAATGCCGCGATCGCTGGGGTTTTGTCATTGGTGTTTTCCCAGTGACCTCGAACCCCTGCCCCCAGAGGGATACGCTAAAATAAAGAAAGACTCATCCATAGCAAGAGTACAAAACCATGCCTAAACCAGGGATTCACCCCAAGTGGTATCCAGACGCTAAAGTAATCTGCAACGGCGAACAAATTATGACCGTGGGTTCTACCCAACCAGAAATTCACGTGGATGTCTGGTCGGGAAATCATCCTTTCTATACCGGTACTCAGAAAATTATCGACACTGAAGGCCGGATCGAGCGCTTCCGCCGCAAGTACGGTATGGGCGCAGGTGGTGGTAAAGCTTCCAAGCAACAAAAACCTCAGTCCGAACAGTAGCCCACGGCCATCAAGCGCGCTTAGCGGTTAGCCAACTTGTTGCCTTTAAGGGGCAAGTCGTCTTCGATGGGCTAACTGCGCGCATTCTCGCAAGTCACTCTACTCACTGAGGAAGCACTGCTTTATGGCCGAAACATATCTGCTAGAAAAACTACAATCCGTCGAGCAAACGTTTCACGAGCTGACCCGCCGCATGGCGGATCCCGATGTGGCCACTGACCCGAATGAATATCAAAAGGTGGCGAAGGCTCGTTCGTCTTTGGAAGAAGTGGTCAACACTTATCAGATTTGGAAAAATACCCAAGAGGAGTTAAAGGGCGCTCGAGAGGTTCTTAAGGAAGCTAACGGGGATGGCGAGCTGCATGATATGGCAGCGCAGGAAGTTACAGACCTGGAAAGCCAAGTGGAGAGTCTGGAAAACCGCCTGAAAATTTTGCTCCTGCCTCGCGATCCCAATGATGATAAAAATATCATGCTGGAAATCCGCGCGGGAACGGGCGGGGATGAAGCGAGTATCTGGGCCGGGGATCTGGTGCGGATGTACTCGCGCTATGCTGAAAGCCAAAATTGGCGCGTAAAAATGCTCAGCGAGTCCCTAGCAGATATGGGCGGGTTTAAAGAGGCAATCCTGGAAATTCAGGGGGATGGCGTTTATAGCCAGCTCAAGTTTGAAGCGGGGGTCCATCGGGTGCAGCGCGTGCCGGTTACGGAAGCGGGGGGCCGGGTTCATACTTCTACGGCAACGGTGGCGGTGATGCCGGAAGTGGATGATGTGGAAGTGGAAATTGACCCGAAAGATATTGAGGTCTCTACGGCTCGGTCCGGTGGCGCTGGGGGTCAAAATGTGAATAAGGTGGAAACGGCGGTGGATCTGTTTCACAAGCCGACTGGAATCCGCATCTTTTGTACTGAGGAGCGATCGCAGCTCCAAAACCGCGAGCGCGCGATGCAAATTCTCCGGGCTAAGCTCTATGAAATGAAGCTCGCCGAACAACAAGAAGCGGTGACTTCGATGCGTCGCTCTCAAGTAGGCACCGGCGCTCGCTCGGAAAAAATTCGGACTTATAACTACAAGGATAATCGGGTCACGGATCACCGTCTGAGCCAGAATTTTACTCTGGGTAGCGCTCTGGAAGGCAATATTGAGGAAATTATTCAAGCGTGTATTACTCAAGACCAGCAGGAACGCTTGGCTCAGCTCGCCGCTTCGACTTCTACTACCCCTTCGGCTGTGTAGTTGACAAATACCTGGTTTTGTGGTAAGCGGCCAGACCTACGATGGCTCCTGAAAAAAAAGCGAGAACTGAATTCTCGCTTTTTTGTTGGCTGTAAATTCGCTCCGCCAAAAACTTAATTATCAATCGGCAATTTGAAATTCCAGCAGGATCCGGTTAAAATGGAACGGTAGGTCGCCCCTCTTCGATGCCTGGGGGGCATCGCGGATGCTGGTGCTGTTCCCTAACCGGATATGACGGTTTTGAATGACCACCTCTAAAATTCAAACCAGTATTAAAAGTGTAATTCGCAATATCGCACTTTAAATCGGATGTTATACTGCAATTAATTTCGATCGCGATGCAGGCGCGTCCAGTGTCGCGGAAACGGTTGGCGGATAAAGATTTGCGAGGCTCGTTGATAGTGAGCGAAGGAGCTAGATAAATTATCAATCCGATCGCCGCAATACCGATCGCTGTAACCTAATGCCAAATTATTGTGCGTTTCTCCCCAGGCTTGTGAGATAGCTTTGTCGCAAGGCAACATCGGCAAGGCGGTTTCGCAACAGGCGATCGCTATTTCGATGTTGTGCGCGCGATTGCCTCCGGGAAATTCCCACAGCAAGCCGCCAAAATCCACCAAAACCCCGGCAAATTCCACCGCGCGCTCGGGGGATAACACTGGCAACAGAGACACCGCCGATTGCCGCAATACCACGCCGAGGCGATCGCTCAGTTGCGCCACATTCATTTCCAAGAGCGGGTAAACTGCTTGTGCAGTTCCACCACTTTCTAACGTCTGTTGCAACGCTTTGGCCAAAAAAACACCCATTTGCCGCTCGGGTGCTGGGGCGAGCTGACTCTGTGCCACGGTTTGGTTGTGGGTGACGATCGCATCCCATACCCAGGTGGGATTCTCGCGCTTGCTTTGAGTCTCCTTCATCGGCACCCAACCGGCATTTTTCCGCGCCGGGGGGGCTTTCAAAAACCGAGCCGTTTGCGATCGGCTCGCAAGGGTTGCAAAACTTCGTTCGTACATGATACGATTCCTCCTATGTTATTCGCTGCTGTCCGCGATCGCCGCTGTGCGCTAAGGTAAAAAATCTCTAACCCAGATAAAAATTGGCGATCGCACTCAGGGTGCTTTCACTCTAACGAACCCGATTCGCGGGTCAACTCCGCCAAAGGGGTGATTTACCGCTAGGCTATTTTTGAAGAAAGCTTTACTGTCTCTCTATAATGACCGACTTCCCCAAAATTGCCCGTAGCAGAGTTTACGAAAGTGGATTTTTTTTGCGCTTTTTTTTCCTTTCATTAAGTTTTTCAGTGCAATTTTACCCTGGATAATTAAGCGATCGAAACTACAAAAATGACTCAACCTCCAGCCCGAGCTAGGCGTTGAAAAAATTGAAAAAGTCCGCTATTAGCGGACTCGCACGATACTAAAGTATTCGATTATAGAAGAAGATTCCCGGAATCGCGAGGGAAATTTCGCCAAAATGATTAAGAGATTATGAAGCATCTTGCCACAACGATAATCCTTGCAAGGCTCGATCGGTTTTCTTCCGAGCGCGAGCTACGAATTCCGACCAAGTTTTGCGATCCCATTCCACGAACTCATCCCATCTAAAATGGCTTGGGCGATCGCCCGGTTCCGGTACGTATCCGTCTAAATCGGCAAAATCCTTGACTTGATAGCCGAAACCACCGAGACTAGATATGTGAAACATAACGTTCTCCTCATGTTTTTGCTGGTGTTGGTATAAAATTCGCCAGTCTGTGCCATCCATCCGGATGACCCTGGTAGAAATACTCAATCGTATAGACGAGCATTTCCCCACTTTCGGTTCCATGAGGGGGCTTCGCCCGTCGGATCGGGATTCCAAAACCCAAAATCGCCCCTCTTCCGGGGGCAATATGGGTCCTCTCTTGAGAATTAACCCGGAGATTTCCCTTACCAACCACTGAAGGCGACAATCCAGTACAAGGCACCTCCTGAGTGAGGACAACTCCAGAGAGTGACCTGGGACGAGGAGAATCGGTCAATCATCGGAGTTCCCTTGCATAGCCGCTAACCATCGGCAATAATGCAATATTTGCAATGCCTATAAGCCCTGCGTGACCCATCAAGTTTACTATACCCGATGCCACGTTCCTTTGTCAACCAGCCTCGACTATTTTCCAGCGCCAGAGGGTGGGAAATAATATCCTGTCTGGTGGTGGATTGTCCCCCAAAATAGCCTGCTTAGGTGCTTGATGGACCGGATTTGACCCTACTCTTTTCGGGTGGGGGGCTTTTCAACCCCATCGAGGGGACTGGATCTCATGGGTGAAACTCAATTGAAGGTTCTAGGTGGGGGGTTATGCAATCAAAGCAATGCTTATAAGCCCTGCCTGACCAATCGAGTTTATTGTACCCGATGCAGCGTTCCTTTGTCAACCAGCCTCGAGTATTTTCTGGCGCATAAGCGAAGAACTGCTCTATCCCGGGGTCTAAGGAAAAAATTGGGAAGATTATCGCCGTTATGGAAAACAGAGTTGATATTCTATTGTATGGTCATAGAAAATTTTAACGCGAGCTGGAGTGGGAGGCGCTGTCATGGCATCCATCAATGACCCGTTACCTTGGGAAGTGGGATTGGATATCTACGTTCCCATTTTGCACGAGCGATCGCTAGTGGGATTTTGCCGCCCGGAATATTCCGAGGAACTGGTAGAAATGCTCAACGAACAGGAAAAGCTTCGCAAAGCGTTGCGACTCGCTTGCGGGGACTTGCTGCGTCAAAGAGGCGCGGATAAAAGCAAAGTCAACGAGCTGATGGAGAAATACCTGGAAAAGTGCCAGCGTCCCCGGTTTGGCCCGCGCGCGATCGCTGCCCTGTTGCAGGAACGACAACAAGACTTGCAGGTGAGTACGTCTGAGTTTATCAAATTCTGCGAGACTTATAAAGTCTCTCGGCAAAATCTGAAAGAGATTTTCGCCGGACAAGAAATCAGCGATCGCTTAATCATCCCCTTAGCTCGAATTTTAGGCAAAACGCAAACAGAGGTGCTTGAAATCCTGCATGGAACCCAAACAGATGAGCTGTGAAGGGGGATTGGTCACGGGTCACTGGTCATTAGTCACGGGTCACTGGTCATTAGTCCGCGATCGCTGGTCACGGGTCACTGGTACTTCCTGAAAGGACAAAGGACAAAGGACAAATGACAAAAATCCCTGCTTCCATTCGTGGTAGGATAGAGGGTCGAGTGTCAGGAATTGCAAATTGAATCCGTTGATTTTCCAAGATTTTCAGCCGATCGCGGCGATCGCGACGACCCCGAGGGGTGCCCAACGATTGCAGACTCTGTGTCAAACGATGGGGGCTACCCTGTTTGTGCCCGAATCCCTGCAAAGAAGTCACCCGGAAGAATTGGGCACAGTGGCTCAATTCTACTCCGGGTCATTGAAAGCGCATCTCGCCACCCTGTGGCTCACGCATCGGGCGTTTATCTTTTGTCTCGCCACTGGGGCAGTGGTGCGCTGTATTGCGCCTTTGTTACAGCACAAATCCGTCGATCCGGCGGTGGTGGTGCTGGATGAGGCGGGTGAGTTTGCGATTAGCCTGTGTAGCGGGCATCAAGGCGGGGCGGACCGGCTGGCGCGGGCGATCGCCCTGGAAATGGGGGCGAAACCTGTGCTGACGGGGGCTTCCACGGGGTTGGGGCTGCCGGGAATCGATGTGCTGGGGGTGCCGTTTGGCTGGCAAAAAGGTGAGGGAGATTGGACGGGCGTGAGTGCGGCGATCGCCCGGGGGGGACCGGTGGAAGCGATACAGGAAGTGGGGTTTAGCTTGTGGCAAGAACAACTCCCGCCCGGGCATCCCTTCCAGTTTGGATTTGCCGACTATACGGAAACGGAGAAACCGCAAACTCCGGCCCCGAAGGCGCGGGTTTGGATTAGTGCGACTCAGCGATCGCTTCCTCGGGGGTCGGACTTTCCCAAGGTACAGTGGCACCCGCGCGTGTTGTGGGTGGGGATTGGGTGCGAAAGGGGCACCTCGCAACGGGTTATCGAAACCGGGATTCGGGAAGTGTGCCGATCGCATCATTTGGCAGAAGAGGCGATCGCCGGCATTGCGACTATTGATATTAAAGGGGATGAAGTGGGGTTGTTGCAGTTGTGCGAGGCGCGCAATTGGCCCTTGCGAACCTATGGCGCAGAAGTGCTGCGATCGGTGGCGGTTCCTACGCCGTCAGAAGTGGTGGCGCGAGAAGTGGGGACGCCCAGCGTGGCGGAAGCGGCGGCGATCGCAGCTTGTGAGGCACAGAGGGATAAGGCGATCGCTTCTGCGTCTGCCGATCGAGGGGAGAAGGGAAATTCGCTCTGGGTTTCCAAGCAAATTTTCCGCTTAGAGGGGGAACCGGGGGCGGTGACGATCGCGATCGCGCGATCGGAGATAGAATATACGGGGCGACAGGGGAAACTGTTGCTCGTCGGTACCGGTCCGGGGGCGTTGTCACAGATGACGCCGGCGGCACAAACTGCGATTTCCGAGGCGGATGTGGTGGTGGGTTATACCCTGTACATCGACTTGATTAAATCCTTGTTGCGTCCGGGTCAAATCGTGCAATCTTTACCGATAACTCAAGAACGACATCGTGCTGAAGTGGCGATTGGGTTTGCGAAATGGGGGTTAACGGTGGCGGTGGTTTCCTCTGGAGATGCAGGCATTTATGGGATGGCGGGATTGGTGCTAGAACAATTGCGCGATCGCGGATGGGATGGAAAAACCCCTGGGGTGCAAGTGTTTCCCGGAATTAGTGCATTGCAAGCAGCCGCGTCGCGGGTAGGGACCCCTTTGATGCACGATTTCTGCGCGATTAGTTTGAGCGATTTGCTCACTCCTTGGGAGAGGATTGAAAAGCGGTTAAAAGCAGCGGGAGAGGCGGATTTTATTGTGGCGCTTTACAATCCGCGATCGCGCAATCGCATCCAGCATATTGCTATTGCACGCGACATTTTTCTGCAGTTTCGTTCCCCAGAAACCCCGGTGGCGATCGTGCGATCCGCCTATCGCGAAGATGAATCCATTACCCTCACTACCTTGGATAAAATGCTGGACGAACCGATTGATATGCTCAGCACAGTTTTAATTGGCAATCAAAGCACCGATTTCTATGAGAATTGGATGATTACGCCGCGCGGATATTTGGGGTTCGATCGGCAAAATAATGTCGCTTCTAAGGGGGAATAGATTCCGATTCAGCGGGGGATTGAAATCGCGCCTATGCAAGCAAAGTCCGCTTACGCGGACTCATTTTTTTACATGTATTCCGGCGGACTAACTATGACAATTAAGATAAATAGCGATCGGCTACAGTTTCAAAATCTAGGGTCATCAGCTCGATATATCCCTTCATAAAATTCGGATGATTTTCATACACAGAAGCTTGCTTGTATCCGGGCAATACAAACTGGCTACAGATATTCACGCCACTAAATTGCGGGTAGCTTTTTTTTAGCTTCTGTTGAATCAGATATTCGTAAACAAATTGTTTTCGCACGCTTCTCTTTTTAATTGTTTCCATGTTTTCTTTTTGTAGATAATATTGTAGAGATGAATATTTGATGTCTATGACTTTAATTGTCTTTTGATTGATTAAATCAAAGTAATCAGTAACAAAAGACTTGAAAAAGGGGATGATATGTTCTGGATCCTGAGGCGTAGTGTTCTCTCTAAAAAACGCCCATTTTAAAATAATAGGTTCATAATAAGCAAATGATTTTGTCTTTTCAACCAAAGGTTTAAGAATTTCTTTATTAAACCGCTCTTCAGTAAAAATTCCTTTGGTCAGAGCAAGATAAAAAATATGATTAGAATAATACATTTTCTGAATTTCTTCCGTACTGAAGGAGTTAGGACAGATATACCAAAATGATATAAATTCCTCTGGAAAAGGTTTATTAATAAAAAAATAT
>NZ_JAJENT010000277.1:0-9033 GCF_035615515.1 Phormidium sp. CCY1219 | reverse complement strand
GCTTTATTTGGGGATTTTAGATGAGAAATTGCGCTTTTTTACCCCAGAAGGGGAGTTAGTTTTGACGCCGGAGGAAGAAGCCGATGCACAACGACAACGCAACGCTATATTGCGACAAAAACTACAAGAACTCGGCATTAATCCCGACGAAATTGCTTGAATCGGCGGCGAGGGAATGGCGGGGGAATTGCTCAATCAAAGGAGAGCAGACAACAGCCGAGATTGAGGGCATTTTTGGCATCGGGTTTGACGCCGGGGGCGAGGGAATATAACACGGCTTTCCCATCGCGAAGGGCGATCGCCAAACCGGTTTGGCGAAGTACCTTCAGATGATGGGAGAGCAAACTCTGTTCTACCCCGAGGCGATCGCTCAATTCGCTCACATGCAGGGGACCTTCCATGAGCATTTGCAACACCGCCAAACGGGTGGGATCCGCCAGCACTTTCAGCTTGCGGACGCATACTGTAGTGGATGACAGGGGATTGGGGTTCATCATTCCCTCACTCGATGAATTGAACCGAGATTGATATGAACTGAAATTCATATCAACCTCAATAAAAAATTATATCCCCGTTATAGCTTGAAATTAGACTAAAGCGCCACCGCAGCTCGACCCGCAGCCGGCGGTACAACCGTAGCAATAAGCAGCGGTTCGCACTTGTGCGATCGCATCTAAACTGCCGACTTCTAGAAGTTTAGCCACCGTGAGGGTTTCGCCTTCCGGGGTTTTTGCTGGTCTTCCCTCCATTTGGTTAAAATCGCAATCATAAACATTGCCCAAATAGTCGATTGACAGTTCCTCGCGGCACATGAGACGATCCACCGTGGATGCATTGAAGTTTTCTGACAAGAAATGCAGATACGGTTCGAGCAAGTTTTTCCGTTCTAGATGATACTTCAGCCGCCCGATGGGTAAATTGGTAATCGTCAACAAATGGTTAAACACAATCCCAAAATGTTCCGCCAAATAGTCTTTATAAGCGGCTTCTAGTTTCGGCTGTTGTGGTGGCAAAGCAAACTGTTCCGCCGATGTCGGAACTGGGGGATTGTAAACGAAATCGAGGATTAAATTCGGGTCGGTGCCATAGCCGAATTGATTGAGCAATTTTATCGCTTCTATGGAATCTTTATAAACCCCAGAACCGCGCATTTTATCCACATTTTGTTCCAAATAGCAGGGCAAAGACGCTACAACCCGCACGTGATGTTTGGCGAAATATTCCGGTAAATCTTCATATCCCGGCTCGAAAAATATCGTCAAATTAGAACGGACGATAACCTCTTTTTCGGCGGCGCGGGCGGCTTCCACCAGGGGTTTAAATCCGTAGTTCATTTCCGGGGCACCCCCGGTTAAATCTATGGTTTGAATTTGGTCGAATTGTTGAATCAATTGGATGAGTTGGTGGCAAGTTTCTGGGTCGAGTTCTTCTGTGCGTTTCGGTCCGGCTTCGACGTGACAATGAGTGCAAGCGAGGTTACAGCGCTTCCCGAGATTGATTTGCAAAACGGTAATTTGTTTTTTGGTTAGGGGAGAACCGACTTGGCGTTGAAAGGGTACGATCGCAGTTTGAATCATTGTAAAAGTCTCATCTAGGAATTCGTCATCAAGCATTGTCAGCGATCGCCGCTTCCCTGCATCGGGAAACCCCTTACCGGAAAAGGCGATCGCACTTCCGAGGAATGCTATGCGCCCTCATGCTATCTTATTTAAACATTCCAAAATGAGTCTTCCCTGAGAAAGACCCTACCGCCACCCTCTGGCGCGTCCCTATCTGCCTGGATTATTTGTTGTCAATCTGTTATTTTGAAGTCAAACAGAACAAAGCCATTGCCCGTTTCCAGATTGCTATGGATAAAAACAGCCATGACAAAAAGGCTACCCCGAGAAGGGAGAGTTAATTAACTCATTGCCAACGAGAAAATTTTTCCAAAGAGAACTCGGTCTTTCCTGCGGATATTCCGGAAGTCTAGAGGTGCGTTCGGGTTTCGAACGGCGAACCGGGAAGCAGCAAGGGCAGAGGAAAACTACCACCTTGTTTTCGGGAGAAAAGACCGAGGGAATTAAACTGAAGTAGTGGGTTGATAGGAAATCAAGTTAGAGTTTCATCATAGTGGCCATGATTTCATGCACCCCCAAAAGATAGGTATTGCCATAGTCGCGGGGTTGTGGTCAGGGGTGACGCCGATGGGGCGTCAAAGGACTTATCCGAAGCGCCCGCTGACATATTGTTGAGTTGCTTCTTCCTTGGGATTTTGGAAAATATTTTCCGTGCGATCGTACTCCACCAAATACCCAAAGCGCTTACCATCGTCGGAGACTTGAGCGTTAAAGAATGCCGTATAGTCGCAAACCCGAGACGCTTGTTGCATGTTGTGGGTGACGATAACGATGGTGTAATTTTCCTTTAGTTCTTGCATCAATTCTTCCACTTTAATCGTGGAAATCGGGTCGAGAGAGGCGCAAGGTTCGTCCATCAGAACGATTTCCGGGTTAATGGCGATCGCCCGGGCAATGCACAAGCGTTGTTGCTGACCCCCGGATAAAGACAGACCATTGGTTTTTAACTTATCTTTCACCTCATCCCACAGGGCTGCGCGACGCAGGGAATTTTCCACCAACTCATCCAAGTCACCTTTGTACCCATTAACGCGCGCCCCATAGGCGATATTGTCAAAAATGGATTTCGGGAAAGGATTGGGTTTTTGGAAAACCATACCAATTCGCCGCCGAACCTCTACCGGGTCGATGTCTTTGTCATACAGGTTTTGGTCGTAATAGTAGCATTTTCCATCAATATGGAAGCTATCAATCAAATCGTTGAGACGATTGTAACAGCGAATCAAGGTACTTTTACCGCAGCCCGACGGACCGATAAAACCGGTGATCTTTTTTTTCGGGATATCCATTGTCACCTCCCGAACGGCTAAAAAATCACCGTAGTAGATATTGAGATTTTCCGTGCGTAAAATCGCTTCCGTCGTTTGGTCAGTTGAATAGTTTGGATCGGCAGTTGGCTGTTGTGATGGCATAACAATTTACCTGGACTGATAAGCTAGAGTCCACTAAAAACGACAGGGAATTTCAAGCAGTGCGATCGCCTGAAATCGTCAGGACGTACAGATACATAAATGTAACGCTCGACCTGCAACGCAACAGTTGAAGTATCGAATGCGGGAATTTTTGAAATTAAGTAGCGGGCAAAACTGACAACTTCATGCGGGTGGGTTTGGCTGAGAAAAATGGCAGGTCTCTACTATCATACCGCGATTTGGCAATCTGTAACAGATTCTACCATTTTGCCAGAGAGTCCCCCGCCTTGTCAGGGGGAATTTGGCACCGCAATGGGTCAGTAAATGCTCTTGCGGGTGGCCAAACGAGTCAGGATGCTGGTAATGAGAACCAACAACACCAGAATTAAAGAAGCCGCCCAAGCTAACTCCTGCTGACTCTCATAGGGAGTGGTAGCAAAGTTGTACACCAACACCGCCAGGGAAGGAGCCGGTTCAAAAATGCCCTGAGGCCAGAAAAAGGTAAACAGGGCGGTAAAAATCAAAGGAGCCGTTTCGCCAGCAGCGCGGGCCACCGCCAAAGTCACCCCAGTAAGAATTGCAGGTAAAGCCGCCGGCAGAACCACTCGCAACACCGTTTGGTACTCCGAAGCGCCCACCCCCACAGAAGCCCAGCGGATTTCTGGCGGGACAATTTGCAGGGATTCATCCGTGGTGCGGACCACAATCGGCAACATGAGAACCGCCAGAGCCACACCCCCAGCAAACGCCGAGAATTGCTTCGTAGTCAGGACGATAATACCGTAGGCGAAGATACCGACAATAATCGAAGGAACGCCACTGAGGACATTTGTAGCAAAGCGAATCCAGCGAGCCACCTTGGGCGAACTGAATTCCGACAAATAAACCGCACCCAAAACCCCAATGGGTACGCTAATGGCAGCGCCGATGCCCACCATCATTAAAGTGCCTAAAATGGCATTAGCAATGCCACCGCCTTCCGTACCCGCAGCCGGAGGCAGTTGGGTAAACAAATCCAAATTAAGGCGACTAAATCCCTTAATCAGAACGTAAATCATTACGGCGAACAAAGGCAGGAGCGTGACGAGCAAACAGGCACCCGAGATGATGGTCATCGCCAGACCAAACACCGATCGCCCGCTTTGGTAATTGCGAGTCAGACCGCCGCTTGTGGTAGACGCAGTAAACTGTTCTTGTTGTTCTTCAAATCGATTCGACATAGAGCAGACTTTCGCAGAGATTGGGGGAACCTTTCGCAGTGCTAGAACTTCTTGACTTGGCGAACGATCGCTTCAGCGCAGACATTGACAACTAAAGTCAGGACAAACAGAATCAGACCCGCATACATCAGCGCCGCCACTTGCAGCCCAGAGGCTTCCGCAAATTGGTTCGCCAGCAGAGAGGCGATCGTATTCGCCGGGGCGAGCAGGGAAAAATTCAAATCATTGGAATTGCCGATCAGCATCGTCACCGCCATCGTTTCTCCCATTGCGCGACCCAATCCCAACATGATGCCGCCGACAATGCCGGAAAACGCTGCCGGAACCAAGACGCGAAAGATAGTTTCCCAGCGAGTCGCCCCCAGTCCCAGGGAAGCTTGGCGCAGATCCGGGGGTAAAGAAGCCATCGAATCGCGCGAGATTGCCGTAATAATCGGCAAAATCATAATCGTCAAAATGATTCCGGCAGGCAACATTCCCGGTCCGACCGGCGGGGTTGAAAACAGGGGAATCCAGCTAAAATTTTGGTAAAGAAACTGTTCCAGCGGCAGCAGCAGGGGAATGAGCACAAAGATGCCCCACAACCCGTAGACCACGCTCGGGATGGCGGCTAACAGTTCCACCATAAAGACCAGCACGGTGCGAATGGATTTGGGAATGAAATCTTCCGTTAAAAAGATAGCCGTACCGACCCCGAGGGGCACGGCAAGCAATAACGCGATCGCCGATGACACCAAAGTGCCATAAACCATCGGCAGCGCCCCATATTCCTGGTTCACCGGGTTCCAGGCGCTTTGGGTGACAAAACTCAACCCGAACTCGCGGATTGCCGGCACCGACTCGATCGCCACCTCGACGATCGTCCAAATTAACACCCCCGCCACAGACAGGGCAAAAATGCGCGTCAGCCACACAAAACCGCTATCGAGGGTTCTTTCCGTTTTCTGGCGCGGTTCGAGCTGTCTGGGCGCATCTTGAAATTCAGTTGGTGTAGTCATTCTCGACAAATCTACATAACGAACCTATGCAAACAAGGGAGCGAACCCCAGCAAACAGTGAGGGCTGCTTGGTGGAGTGCATCCGCACCGGGGAACGAATTGTCCTGGTGCGGATACAACAATTGAATTATTCGCTCACTTCAATGTCGTATTCTGGGCTGATTTGGTCGGCTTTTGCCGCCACTTTTTCTCTGACACTCGGCGGCAGCGGAATGTAGCCAAGTTGAGAAGCCGCTTCCTGGCCTTTCGTCAAACCGTATTCGATCGCCGCCTCCACCGCTTTAGCGGTTTGCGGATCCTCATAATTCTCATAGGCCAACAGCCAAGTGTAGGTGACAATCGGATAAGAGTTTTCCCCTTCGGGATCGGTAATGAACGCCCGCATATTTTCCGGCAGGGTCACGGCATCCAGGGTACTCGCCGCCGTTTCTTCGCTCGGCATGATGTAATTGCCCGCTTGATTTTCCAGCGCAGCCACATTCAGATCGTTGTTTTTCGCGTAGCCATACTCCACGTAGCCGATCGCCCCGGGAGTTTGTTGGATCTGAGCGGTCACCCCTTCATTGCCTTTCGCCCCCACCCCAGTGGGCCATTCTACCGTTTTCCCGGCTCCGACTTGACTTTCCCATTCCGGGCTAATCGCGCTCAGGTGTTTGGTGAAAACGCCAGTGGTGCCGCTGCCATCAGACCGGTGAACCACAGTAATCGGTTGGTCCGGCAGGTTCACATCGGGATTGACTTCGGCAATTTGCGGGTCATTCCAATTCTGAATGTTCCCCAGCAGAATGTCGGTATAAACTGCGCGCGGCAATTGTAATCCGTCTTCCACCCCCGGGAGGTTGTAGGCGAGGACGATGCTGCCCGCAGTCATCGGCAGCATCAGCGCTCCTTTCTGCATTTCTTGCAGTTCTTCATCGGTCATCGCTACGTCAGACGCGCCGAAATCTACCGTGCCGGCGGTAAACTGACGCACCCCTGCGCCACTACCCACAGACTGATAGTTGACCTGCAAGTTCGGATATTGCTGATTCATATCTTGGAACCAGCGCTGATAAATCGGGGCGGGAAAAGATGCACCGGCACCGTTAAGGGTGACGGGTTCGGCAAGGGCGAGTTTGTCGGTGGTTTCAGCCCCACCCATGTCAGCACCCATATCGGTGCCTTCGGTCTGTGCGCCACTGCAAGCCCCTAAAGCCAAGGCGATCGCTGCGGCGGATAAAGACGCACCCAAACGGGCAGATTTAATTGGATTGAGACGCAAAATCATAACGTTTGTCGCAAACTTTTCGTTTGACTGGAGAGGATAACGATTGAAGCATACCGCTTCACGGTAAAGATAAGGTTAATAAACTCAAAACTTCCTCTAAAAGCACCGTTTCCCCCACCGACGCCAGATTCTATCCCACTCCACGCACTTTTGACCCGATCTCGCCACCGTTTCTCTGCATCGCTTCTTCCCCTGACAACCCTGTGTCGGTGTGGTGGCGATTTTTGCCTACTCTTCTCTGGCTGAAATTGCCAATTTGCTTAGCTTTCTGCCGCACAGCGTCGCCTCTTTTTCCCCTGACTCTCCTACCCCATTCTGAGCCAATTGCCCCCACAACTTCCTCCCCATCCAACCGATGCCTCGGGCAAAATCTTCCAAAAAATTTTACAATTCTCACGCCTCGGATCCCCATTCCCCGCGATCGCCTCCCTGGCGCTTCACCCCCCCCCGGGTTGGTTGGTGTCGGATCCGATGTCTCGTTTCCCCAGGGCGCAACACCGATAATTCTCTGGATTTTGTTTTCCCAGTTCCTCCTCGGAACCATCCTTTGCCCCTACTTAATTCCTACAGCACGGCATTAAACAAATACCCCACACTGACAATGCCCATTGTCATCAATCCGATAAATACCCCTAACAATTGCGGGCGCAACACTTTCCGCAAAATGACGATTTCGGGTAACGATAAAGCCGTGACCGCCATTGTAAACGATAGCACGGTTCCCAAGGCCATTCCTTTGCTGACTAATGCCTCGGTAATCGGCAACACGCCGGCAATATTGGCATAAAGCGGTACCCCCATCACTACCGCGATCGGTACTGCTAGGGGATTGCCCGCACCCGCTACTCGCGCGACTAAATCTTCCGGCGCATAGCCGTGAATTCCCGCCCCGATCGCAATTCCCCCCACCACATAAGGCCACACGGTTTTTACAATTTCTGTGGCTTGATATTGTCCTTGCTCCAATCCCTGCTTCCAGGTTAACTCTATTTCCTCAATTTCTCTTGGCTCTGTCCCTTCTTTTTGCCGAATTTTCTGCAATTCCCAGACAAACGGTTCTACCCAGGGTTCGAGTTTGAGCAAACCGATCGCATATCCCGCCGCGATCGCTAATATTACCCCAAACCCAATATACATCACCGTCACTCTCAACCCAAACAACCCCCACAACAATATCACCGCCACTTCATTCACCATCGGGGCAGAAATTAAATAGGAAAATGTCACCCCCAGCGGCACTCCCGCTTCTAAAAATCCAATAAATAACGGTACCGCCGAACAGGAACAAAATGGCGTGACAATTCCCACCCCCGCCGCCATACTATTCCCCACCACGGTGCGCTTTCCCCCCAGCCAATCCCGTACTTTTTCCGGTTGCAAAAAACTCTGAAACGTTCCCACCACAAAACTAATCGTCAGCAGCAAGCTCAGCACTTTGGGCACGTCATAGAAAAAGAAATGCAAGCTCGCCCCCAAATGCGACTCTAGAGATAACCCAAACAGTTTCTCTACAATTTGCGTCGCAAGCCAATCAAACGGATAAAACGGATCGAACATCATTTTGCCTTCCTTATGGGCAATTCACCCATAATCCTACCCGAGGAGAAAGGCGAGTTTTTTGACTCCCCGCATCTCTCCCCTCTCCCTTGGTTTTCACTGCAATAAATCTTTGATTTCCTCGGGTGACATGACTCTCCCTTTGCTCACCAGTTTGCCATTCACCGCTAAAGCGGGAGTGGACATCACGCCGCGTTTGACAATTTCAATTTGGTCGGTAATATGGGCTATTTCTGCCTCAATGCCCAAAAGCGCGATCGCGCTTTTGGCATTCTCTTCCAATTGGTGGCACTTTTTGCATCCCGACCCTAAAATTTCTACTTTGGTACTCATGCCTTTGCTCCAGTTTTTGTCAAAGAATCTACTAATTTTTCTACTCGGTCTTTGATTTCATCTCGCACTTGGCGAAAGGTTTCTAACGGTTTCCCGTCCGGATCTTCCAATTCCCAATCCGCAAACACCCCTCGCAATACCCAAGGTTCGGGTAAATTCACCCCACAACCGCATAGGGAAATCACCGCATCAAACTCTTCCGGGTTAAAATCGCTTAACGGATCTGAGGTTTGGTTGCTAATATCTATCCCAATTTCTGACATCACCTCCACCGCCGTGGGATTCACTTGACTCGCTTCTAGTCCAGAACTGGTAGCGGCAATTTTTCCCCCTCCTATGGTTTTCGCAAATCCTTCTGCCATTTGAGAACGGCAGGAGTTTCTTTTGCAGACAAACATGACTCGTTTCATGGCTTTTTTTCTGGTACAATATGTGTTTTTTAACTTCTTAAAACTCGTTCCCAGGCTCAGCCTGGGAACGTCCCTCCCGAGGCTCCGCCTCCCCCAATCCATCTCCCCAATAATTTAACTCGTAACTCGTTCGTAACTCGTTAACTCGTTCCCAGGCTCAGCCTGGGAACGTCCCTCCCGAGGCTCCGCCTCCCCCAATCCATCTCCCCAATAATTT
>NZ_JAJENT010000276.1:0-20868 GCF_035615515.1 Phormidium sp. CCY1219 | reverse complement strand
TGTTTAGGGAAAAGATTAGTCAGAAAATAGCATTTTTCTGCAATTTCCATACCTTTTTGCCAAATTCTCAAGTCTTTTAAATCATTAATAACTGTTAGGGGTGAGAGTTTGGAGGGGCGATCGCATCTCGGGCAAGGTTGTCGGATTTCTCGGATAAGTGTCGGAACTGACAGTTATCAGGCGAGGCGATTTACTTTCTAATCAATCCTGTGGGCGGTGAAGGTGCTGGGTTAGACCGGAGTTAATACAGAATTCCCCTTCTTTTTATAACGCTCTAAACTCTAAAACCTAGTGGAAGGGGGAGGGGGAGGTAAATGTCTTTTGGGACACTTTGATATTTGATGTGACAACAAATTTTTTCTTTTTATTCTGACGTTACATTGGGGACATCTCGTATATTGTGTTGTCTTAGTTCTCTTTGAACCATGACTTTTTTTACTGGTATTGGTTATTCTTAAATTGCCACGTCCCCAAAAAGTTTTAACATTAAGGAATACATTTTTGTTGGCTTGTGTAGCAAACCAGACCAAAAAAGTCAAAGAAATAACAATCAAAAAAAATACTTCCATGCTTACGAAAACTCCTTTAGTTTTTTATCCAGGTATATCATTTACAACAAGCTCTGATTCCAAACATACAACAGCATAAGATAGTACACATCAAGTTACCTGGGTCTTTCTAGTTCGTGACGATAAGCTTTTCTAATCCAAAGATCCAGATTCTTACTTAATAGAGTGTCTATGCAATAAAAGTTGATGGCATTCGGCTGCCGAATAACGCCCAGGTCTTTGAGAATTTCGTCTTGCATCAAATGCGGTAAGTGAAGCCATGCCCGAAGGGCTTTTCGTAGCAGTAGCTTATCGAGCAGCTTCGTGGTAAACCGGATCCACGATTGGGGGCGATCGCATCCCGGGACGATTCCCCTCCCGCTCTTATCAGGGGTTCTGGGTTCGGGTCGTAATCGGTGTCGAGGAGGTCGAGGCAATAGCCTACGGGATGGTTTCGCTTATCGGTTTAGGAATTCTCAAATCCCAATTCAGATCCCAATTCAAATCCAAATTGCATCATTGATTGTAAATAATTGATTACATCTTGCTTGCATTCCTCTATTTTTTCTGAAGATATGTTACTAATTGAAAACAATTCAGTAACAAACTGACCCGAAGTAAAATACTTTTTAAATTCCACTGGATTTGAATAGGAATCATAAATTTTCTGTTTTATTTTATTGATTTTTTCTTCTATTTCTAAATTCATTTTTTTCTCCTGTTCTTTTTTTTCGTGTTTTTTATAAAGATAAAAGCCCCCCCCAGCAAGACTAATCACCACAGCTACTGTAACAATCGTCATACCCGTTGAAGTCTTAGCCCACATACGCGCTTTACTACTTGAAGTCTTAGCAAAATCAATTAGTTTTTGGCCATTAGCTTTAGCTAATGAAGAACCACTGCTTGCTGCCATTAATATGTTTGACCAAGCATTTTTAGAAATTTCGGTAAAAATTTCAAAAAATTTCTCGATGACTCCTGACAATTTCTTTACACATGAAGCCATTTCATTGGCTAAATTATTAACACCCGATCCTAATAATCCATTTTCTTTTAAGTCTTTTCCAAGTTGTTTTAAGGATTCTCCTAATTGTTGAATAACTTGTCGTGTCTTTTCATCAACTTCAATTTTATCTATTAATTTTGTTTCTGAAAGCTTTCTTAAAGTATCGTCTAATCTTCTATCGATTTCGGCTTTGTGATGGTGTTTCATCTTTAGCTTCCTCTATTAATGTAAATCTACAAGGTTAGAGCATTAATTTGCTTTTTATTGTAGCCGTCCTAAATCAGTTAAAGCAGTGGATCTGATTTTTGATACCCCAGTGAGCATGGTTGTAATTCTTCACTTCCTTGGGCTGTTTCGATTTCTTGCCTCTGGACATCGGTTCAGATTCCTTAACTTACTGGTATCGCACTCCAATCTTGCAGCTAATCCCTAAAATACACCTCCAACAAATCAGCCCCTCTGTCTCCCATCTGCCGCAGTTGCAACTCGATCGGCTTAATCGCCATCGGCGACGGAGTGACGCGCCCCTTCTCCCAGCGGTTAACCGTCTGGAACGACACGCCCAACCGAACGGCGAGCTTTTCCTGGGAGAGTCCCAGCCGTTCGCGCAGTGCCCGGATGAGTTCGGATGCTTGCAAGGTGGATTGTGTCATTTTTTTACTATAACCAGAACAGGTGATATAAAATCTTTAATATTTTGTTAAATTTCTGCACGTCCCAGTTGTGAAGCGTTTCAGGGCAGTAGGTCTCCAGGCAAACCAGGCGATGGCTTTAGCTGAGATTGCTCAAAGATTGCAGCGGCATCGTGGGAATTGGGGCGGTGGGGTTTGACGGTGAGCGATCGCGTTTGAAGTGCTGCCGCGTTCGCCGAATCGGTGTCAGACTTAGCCGTTATTTGGGAGAGGCGATCGCCTCTATCGTTCCTTTGAAGTTTCTCCCAAATCACCTGTGATGAGGGCGGTAGTCAGGGGGAATGGCTAAGCTAAAGCTTGCGGAGGCGCGATTTTAATCCCCCACCTTTTTGAGGGCGTTCCCCCCAGGGGGGAACGAGTTAAAAGGATTAGTCCTTGTCATGCGGACTTAACCTGTCTAGGCGCGATTTTAATCGCCGCTTTTCTATTTACCTTTAGCGGCGGCTTTAGCTTTTTTGGCGGCTTTTTTAGCAGCTTTAGCGGCGGCGATTTTAGCTTGACGTTCCTGCTCTTTTTCTTCGGCAATTTTATCTAAATAATAGTGATAGTCGCCGAGATAGGAGCGAAATTCGCCGTCACGAATTTCGACAATTTTGTTAGCTACTTTGGAGATAAAATAGCGGTCGTGGGAGACGATAATCACGGTTCCATCGTAATTTTGCAATGCTTCTTCGAGCATTTCTTTGGCGGGAATATCCAGATGGTTAGTGGGTTCGTCTAATAAGAGTAAATTGGCGGGACGAAGCAGCATTTTAGCCAAAGCGACGCGAGCTTTTTCTCCACCACTGAGGGCGGCGATTTGTTTAAAGACAGTTTCGCCACTAAAGAGGAAGCGACCTAATAAGGTGCGAACTTCTTCGTTTTTCCAGTCGGGTACTTCGTCGTGGATAGTATCCATGACGGTTTTGGTAAGTTCTAATGCTTCAGCTTGGTTTTGCTCGAAATAGCCGGGGATGACGTTATGTTTGCCCAGTTCGATGATACCTTCGCTGGGTTTTTCCATGCCCATCATCATTCGCAGGAGGGTAGATTTTCCGCAACCATTCGGTCCGAGGAAGGCGATGCGATCGCCGCGTTCTACGAGCAATTCTGCGCCTAAGAACAGAATTTTGTCATCGTAAATCTGGACTAAATCTTTAATATTGACTACTTCGCGCCCGCTACGCGGGGAGGGAGGAAATTGGAAGCGCAGGCTTTTTAAATTTGCTGTTGGGGCTTCGATGCGGTCGATTTTGTCCAGTTGTTTTTCGCGGCTTTTTGCTTGGGTACTGCGGGTGGCGCTGGCGCGGAAGCGATCGACAAATGCTTGTTGTTGGGCGATTTCTTTTTGCTGACGTTCGTAGGCGGTGAGTTGAGCTTCTTGGTTGAGGGATTTTTGTTCTAAATAGGCGGAATAGTTGCCTAGGTAGGTGGTGGAGATGCCGCGTTCGGTTTCCACGATTTGGGTGCAAAGGCGATCGAGGAATTCGCGATCGTGGGAGACAATAACCATTGGGGTGGTTAGCCCTTTGAGATAGGTTTCCAACCATTCGATGGTTTCTAAGTCCAGGTGGTTGGTGGGTTCGTCGAGGAGCAATATATCGGGATTTTGCAGAAGAATTTTACCCAAACTCATCCGCATTTGCCACCCGCCGCTAAAGGCGCTGACGAGGCGATCGCCATCTTCGGGGGTAAAGCCCATTTCGGGTAATATTTTTTCGATTTGGGCGTCTAAAGTATAACCGTCTAAGGCTTCAAATTTACGCTGTAGCTTATCTAATTTATGAATGAGTTTATCGAGTTGCTCTGGGGAGGCGGTTTCCATTTGCTGTTGTACCTCGTGCAATTGGTGTTGCACGTGGTTTGCTTCTTGAAATACGGTCCAAAATTCTTCGCGGACCGTGCGTGCCGGATCCACCTCGAATTCTTGGGTGAGGTAGGCAATGTGCAGGTTGGCGGGACGAATGACTTCGCCGGCGGTAGGTTCGATTTCGCCGGCAATAATTTTCAGTTGGGTGGATTTGCCCGCCCCATTGACGCCGACTAAGCCGATGCGATCGCCAGGTTTAACTTCCCAGGTGACATCTTTGAGAACTTCCCCAGTCGGGTAAATTTTACTGATATGTTCGAGTCGTAGCATTCAATTACTCCCAGGTAAGTGGAACAACAAGGGCATCTTCGGCGACGGAATCAGAGGAACAGACGCAGGTTAGGGCATCTGCACGGTGGTTTATCCGTCTGGCGTTGGCGGTTGTCGCGTTAATCTTAACAAAAATTAACCACTGATGGGGCGCTTTCGTGTAAATTGTCTGTGACTCTGGGAACTGGTGACGGAACTCGCCCCGAGAACGGAGGTTGTAATTTTCTCTCAAGTGGACTATCTGCATATAATGAACCGGAATGCTCGCAGATGCTTAAATCGAATCGTGGGTGGGGTGGTAGCGATCGCCGTGGCGATTTTTCCTGTTTTCTCTGTAGCCGTTTCTCAATCGGCGACTCCCCTAACTGAAACGCGGGGGGTGTGGCTGACCAATGTTAGCAGCGATGTGTTGTTTGTTCCCGGCGCAGTGACGCGGGCATTGGACGAACTATCGCAACATCATTTTACCACAGTTTATCCGGTGGTTTGGAATCGCGGACAAACCTTTTATCCCAGTTCCGTTTCCCAACGCGAAACTGGGCGATCGCAAGATGTATTGCTCGCATTGATGCAGGATGGCGAAGATATTTTGCACCGCATTATCCAAGAAGGACATCAGCAAAATTTGAACGTTTTGGCATGGTTTGAATATGGGTTTATGGCACCGAAGAATTCCGAACTGGTTAAGCGTCATCCGGACTGGATAACGCAGCACCGCGATCGCAGCGAAAATTTGCAAGAAGACGAACTCAAATCCGAACTTCTCGATAATCCCTTCACCATCCAACAGGTTTGGCTCAACCCCCTGCACCCAGAGGTGCAAAATTTCCTTCTCAGTTTAATCGTTGAAGTAATTCTCAATTATAACGTCGATGGCATTCAATTTGACGATAATTTTGGATTGCCCGTGGAGTTAGGATATGACCCTTTTACCATAGAACTGTACCGCCAAGAACACTGGGGATATCCGCCCCCCAACAATCCTTACAATTCCGAGTGGATACGCTGGCGGGCAGCAAAAATCACGGACTTCATGCAGCGCATTTTTCAAGTCGTCAAATTTGTTAAACCCGATTGTCCTATTTCGCTGGCGGCGCATTCCCAAAGTTTTGCCTATCGCCATTACCTGCAAGATTGGCTAACCTGGGTAGAATCGGGATGGATTGATGAATTAATTTTGCAAGTCTATCACGATCGCCTATATCGCTTCCACCAAGAATTACTCATCTCCACTGTCTGGTATGCCCGCAATTTCACCCGGGTTGAGGTCGGCATTTTAAGCGGTACAATGAAACGCCCTATTTCTATCTCTGAGGTTAAAAAACGGGTCAAAATTGCTCGCGAACTCGGCTTTGATGGCTTTGCATTCTTTTATTGGGAAAGCTTGTGGGGGTCTGTCATCCCTGACTCGCCCAAAAAGCGCCGCCAGGTTTTTCACTCTCTCTTTGCACCGGATAATTCGCGTTAGGATTTCAGGGAGTGTTCGCGGGAATAGCTTCCCCGGACAACTATAGGTAGAGGAGATTGTTTCGGTTGAATTTAAGGAAGTTTTTTGGGTTAACCAGCGAAGCTGTAAACGAGGAATAAGGTAAATAACAATAACACTAAAAGACTTCATAAGTAGGATAATGAAACTTGGCAAAAATAAACCACTAAATTGGGGAATCGTTGGCAGCGTTGTGGTGGCGATCGCCTTATTTTTATTTCCGCTTATGCCAAGATCCAACCCGACACCATCCGTGGGAAATTATTCGGAAATTCGCGGCGTTTGGATAGCCAATGTGGGCAGTAGCGTTTTATTTGCTCCTTGGGGAATAAATCGGGCCATTCACCAACTCTCCCAACAGAATTTTAATCGCATTTACCCAGTAGTCTGGAATCGGGGACATACGTTTTACCGCAGTCAAGTTGCGAATCAAGCAATAGGGCGATACCAAGACAATTGGTTGCAGTTTGCCCGGTTTGGGCGAGATATTTTACCGGAAATAATTAATCTGAGTCATCGCCGAGGATTGACGGTGATGCCTTGGTTTGAATATGGATTTATGGTTCCGGCTAATTCTCAATTTGCCAAGCAGCATCCCGGATGGCTAACTGAAGCTAATGTGAATCCCAACACTGACGGGGAAGAGGAGAATTTCTCCCAAGTTGCCCAACCGCTACCGGGAATAGCATCCCACAATCTTTGGTTGAATCCGTTGCATCCGCAAGTGCAGCAGTTTATCCTCGATTTAATTAAAGAAGTGGTGCAAAACTATGACGTAGATGGGATTCAACTGGATGACCATTTTGCCATGCCAGTGGAGTTAGGGTACGATTTATTGACGGTGAAGCTTTATCGAGAGGAACATCAGGGGAATCCGCCACCGAAAGATTACTTGAATGCGGAATGGATGAGATGGCGGGCGAATAAACTCAGCGAATTTATGGCAAGGGTTTATCGAGAAGTAAAACGCATTAAACCCGAGTGCGTGGTGTCTTTATCGCCCAATCCCCAAGGATTTGCCTATCGCCACTATCTTCAAGATTGGCAAAGGTGGGTAGATGAAGGGTGGGTAGATGAGTTGATTTTGCAGGTTTATCGGGATAAATTGAGCGATTTTACCGCAGAGTTAGACCGGCGATCGCTACAGATGGCGCGGCGGAGAATTCCGGTGGGCATTGGAATTTTAAGCGGAACTTTAACCAATCCGGTGACGATGGAAGAAATCCAACAGCAGGTGCAGGTAGTGCGCGATCGCGGATTTGATGGCTTCTCGTTTTTCTACTGGGAAACCTTATGGAGTTACCTGACCCCAGAATCGCCCCAAGTCCGTCGCCAAGCTTTTGGCAAATTGTTGGCTTCTCCGGGAAGTTAAGGTGAAGGATAATATTGCTCGCGTTGGGGGGTAGAAATCGCGTTGGCATACCCAGTCTTTGCCCCCGAGTCACTCATTCGGTACAGCAAGCCAGCTTCAAGTCTGTCTGATTAAAACCACAGGGACTCTAGGAGAAATTTCCGCCAAACCCTTGCATTACAGGGTGAAAATAGACTATAGTCTTACCTGGTGCATTGCCACCGTAACCCCGTACTTTCTGGATTGCAGGGCGCTAATTTTTCGGTGAACTATTGGCCAATCCAACCGATGAAAAATGATTGTGGTTTTTGGGTGCAGTGGGTATTCGGCACCGGGGTGGGTTTTTTACTCAGTTTGCTGTTTGTGGAAGTGGGGGTGAGACCCTATATCGGTGCCCTGGACGGAGCAATGGGTGGCGCGGCGATCGCCTTGGTGCAATGGCTAGTTTTACGCCAACAATTTTATCGGATGGGATGGTGGATACTGGCCACCCTGCTGAGTTGGGCATTCATTGGCGGGAGTGGTCTGGGGGCGTTAGGCTGGATTGCGCCGCGCACGGAATTGCTGGGCATCCGGATTTTTTACGGTTGTTTGGATGGCGCAATGGTGGGGGCGTTTTTGGGGTTGGGACAATGGCTGGTGTGGCGGCGCTACTTCTCCCAGGCGGCATGGTGGATTCTGGCCTCTGCGATGAGCTGGGCGGTCGGATTGCCCTGTGGCTGGGTGGTGGGGGGCGTTCTGCGCGATCGCACCGAGCTGTTTTTGGCTGAGGTGGTGGGATTGGCGGTGGCATGGCTGGCGATCGCTGCCCTGTCTGGTTTGGCTCTAATTCTCTTGCGCCGTCACCCTTTGGTATAAGACAAACCCGCCTCATTCCTTTTTTGACTCGCTGTAGGGTGGGCATTGCCGAGGGGTTTGCACATGACTATCTGCCTGTGGGGAGCCAACCCACCCGACTCACTCACTCCTTACATCGAAAAAGCGCGATCGCTATTGGTCATTGCTTCGGTTGCCTATAATTATGAATCTGCAATTTAACAGTTGCCAACTTTTCGACGATTTTCGGCTTTTAGATTAATTTTAATTATGCAATTTACGCTTTTGTTTTAAAATTAAAAATTTTTGGCCGAGTGTTAGGGCAAAAAAGGGTGAAAAATCGCACGCAATTCTGGGGGTTTGAGGGCTATACTAGAAAAAAATAATGGGCTTATTATGACTAAACGAAAAAATAGGCGGTAGAGGGAGGCTGTAACCCTAATAAGTTCGTGCGATCGCCAGACAGAAGCGGGAGGAAACGGCGATCGGGCTGCTCTCTCGACGCACAATTTTTTGGATGGCTAATCGCCAATTGGCAATTAGAGTTTGACAAAAAGACAAAACTGTGCATAGAAGGGGAGGAGGGAGAGGAAGAGCGATCGCCCCAGAGGGAAGATGGTAGAATCATCGCATTCCCAAAACCGGGGTAAGCGTCAACCCCAGACAGGCCAAAATTGCAACTGCTGTGAGAGGGAAATAAGTGTTTTTCAGCGTCATTATTCCCACATACAATCGCCGATTGATTTTAGAGAAATGTATCGAGGCATTAGAAAGGCAGAGAATTCCGAAAGACAGGGGAATAGTCGGCTATGAAATCATCGTTGTGGATGATGGTTCCAGGGATGGAACGGTAGAGTGGTTAAGAGAGAATGAAGGGAGATGGAAGCATTTACGCTGGTTTGAGCAAAGGCACCAAGGGCCTGCGGCGGCGAGGAACCTCGGGGTAGAAAAAGCCAGAGGAGAGATAATCGTGTTTATCGACAGCGATTTAGTAGTGACGGAGAATTTTCTCGTAGCGCATGGGGAGGGATTGCGGAAAGGGGAGGTAAAGAGGGGAAGCGATCGGCTATTTACCTATGGGAGAGTCATCAACACCAATAACTTCGAGCATCCCACAGAAGAGGCGTACAAAATCACGGATTTTTCGGCGGCATATTTTGCCACGGGGAATGTGGCGATCGCGCGCAAGTGGTTAGAGAAAGCTGGGGGATTCGACCCAGAGTTTTGCGAATATGGCTGGGAGGATTTAGAGTTAGGGGTGAGGTTAAAGAAGCTGAACTTAAAACTGGTGAAATGTCCCGAAGCGGTAGGATATCACTGGCATCCGGCATTTTCCTTAGAAGATTTGCCCCGGGCGATCGAGCGAGAAAAGCAGCGGGGGAGGATGGGAGTAGTGTTTTATCAAAAGCATCCGAATTGGGAAGTCAGGATGATGATTCAGATGACCCTATTGCACCGAATATTGTGGGGGATACTGTCCGTGGGGGGAAGATTGAACGAACGGACAATGGCGGGGATATTGCAATGGTTAATCGAGAGAGAGAAAGGGCAATGGGCGCAGGAGTTATCGAGACTATTTTTAAATTGGTATAACGTGAAAGCGGTTTACGAAGCCTATGGGGAAATGCAGGGGAAAAGGCAAGGGTAGGGAGGGGAATTTTTAGGGGGAAAGTCGAGAATTTTGCAAGAAGGAAAAGAGAGAATAACTGAGGGGATAACGCTTGGAGGGAGAAAGCGGTAGAGAGTCTGGGAGAGAGGGGCGGAGCACAGACCCAGCCAGTAGGGGAGAGAAGGGAGGGCAACCGAGGGCAGAAAACAGCCGCCAAATGGAGGTTTGGCGGTTGGGGGAGAAAAATCCGAAGCGGGGGAAGAAAAAAGGGGAGAGTTGTGTTACCCTAGTAAAGTTGTCTAATCTCGCACATCCGAGAGTTCGGGTGTTTCTAGCAGCGAAGCCGTTGCCAGAGATCCCCTCGGATGGAGGATTAACCCGAATTAGGAGAAAAAAATGCCAGTTGTTTCATTGGCCGACTTATTGGAATCCGGCGTTCACTTTGGGCACCAGACCCGGCGTTGGAATCCGAAAATGGATCGGTATATATTCACCGATCGCAACGGCGTTCACATCATCGACCTAGTGCAGACCGCGCAGTTGATGGAAGAAGCCTACGACTACATGAGAACCACCGCAGAGAAAGGGGAAAAAGTGTTGTTTGTGGGCACAAAACGGCAAGCTGCCGGCATTGTGGCGCAAGAAGCAGCGCGGTGCGGGGCATTTTACATCAACCAACGGTGGTTGGGGGGAATGCTGACCAACTGGACCACCATCAAGACCCGAGTCGAGCGCCTGAAAGAACTAGAGCGCATGGAAGAGAGCGGGGCGCTGGCAATGCGTCCGAAGAAAGAGGGAGCGATGTTGCGCCGCGAACTCGAGAAGCTACAGAAATATTTAGGCGGCATCAAAAACATGCGGAAAGTGCCCGACATCGTGGTGATTGTGGATCAACGGCGGGAGTACAACGCGGTACAGGAGTGCTTGAAACTAGACTTGCCGATCGTTTCGTTGTTGGATACGAACTGCGATCCCGACGTAGCGGACATTCCGATTCCGGCGAACGACGATGCGATCCGGTCGATCAAGCTAATTGTGGGTAAATTAGCCGATGCGATTTACGAAGGTCGTCACGGACAGCCCGCCGCCGAGAGCGAGGATGACGGAGGCTACGACGATTACGAAGGGGAGTACGAGTACGACGAAGAGGCGATGTACTCCGAAGACGAACAAGAGGATGAGGACACCGAGGAATAATCGGCGATCGCGAATCCAGTAAGCGAACGCATCTCTCGAGCTAGAGTAGAGACCAGACCGAGGTCTCCACTCTAGCCGAAGAGGGAGAAGCGAGCAGGGATGAAAAATTGAAGCTGAGCCGATGTTGTAGTATTTCAAAGAGATGCTTCTGTTGCTTGGCTAAAGCAGATGGCGAACACCCCGGAGTTAGGATTCGGGGAAATTGTAAATCCATAGGGTAACGAAGGCAAAATGGCGGACATATCTGCAAAACTGGTCAAAGAGCTGCGCGAAAAGACAGGCGCAGGCATGATGGACTGCAAAAAAGCACTTCAGGAAAGCGATGGTGACTCCACCAAAGCGATGGAGTGGCTGCGACAAAAGGGAATTACCTCAGCGGAGAAAAAAGCCGGTCGCGTCGCAGCAGAAGGGCTAGTGGATAGCTACATTCACACTGGGGGGCGGATTGGCGTCCTGGTGGAAGTGAACTGCGAAACTGACTTTGTGGCGCGTCGCGAAGAGTTTCAGACCTTAGTTCGCAATGTGGCTATGCAAATTGCGGCTTGTCCGAACGTGGAATACGTCAGCGTGGACGAGATTCCCTCGGACATGGTGGAGAAAGAAAAGGCGATCGAGATGGGGCGAGAAGATTTAGCCTCCAAGCCAGAGAACATCAGAGAAAAAATCGTTCAAGGGCGAATTGATAAGCGTTTGAAAGAGATATCTTTGATGGATCAGCCCTACATTCGGAATCAGGATATTACGGTGGCGGAGTTAGTCAAGCAAGCGATCGCCCAGTTAGGGGAAAACATTCAAATTCGGCGCTTCATCCGCTTCGTGCTCGGGGAAGGGATTGAGAAAGAAGAATCGAATTTGGCGGATGAAGTCGCCGCGCAAATTGAGGGTAAGTAATCAGACCCCGCGCGTATTTTTCCGGAGACTTACCCCCAGTTGGGAATGAGTAACGGTAAGCGAAGATCTGCCCCAGGATAACCATTACCCAGGCTCAATTTTTCCACGGGGGCGAAAATGGCAGAACTGTCAGAAAGACAGGTCAAAAAAAAACGATGACCTGTCTTTTCTTTCCCAGGGAAAATGGCAGAACTGTCAGAAAGACAGGTCAAAAAAACTTGATGACCTGTCTTTTCTTTATCGCAGTTCTTCTCCGGGGGAGTGGTGGAGGGGGTTGGGGATTCAAATACCTCAAGGGTTGGGAAAAAATCGGGGTCATACTGGATGAAAATGAAAAATGCTATAGTATGAAAAACCCGAATTATGTAGAAAGAATAGTCGATCTCCAAAGCAGAGAAAAAAAGCTATGGCGAGATCCATCGATCGCATAGAACGAGACATTGCAAAACTCCAGAAGGCGTCAAAGGATCTGGCGGAACGGTTCGATGGGGCGTATCGAGATTATCTCGCCGTCCTCGGACAAGCCATGCGCCAGCAGCTCATTTTGGCGACTTACCATATTTGTACCCAAGGCTATCCAGAAAATTTTCTCGGGTTGAGCTTCTCGAGAAAACAGCAACTACAAGAGAAGCTGCGCCAGATAGGCAATCGATCGCAAGAAGAACTTGGAAACTTGCTCGAACAGGTCGGTGCCGAAGAAGAAACCGCTAAGGCGGAAAATTTCCCATCCGAGTCAGAAGAGATAGAGATGGGCGAACAGATAGAAAGCGAGTCAGAAGAAATAGAGATGGGCGAACAGATAGAAAGCGAGGAAGAGGAATCCGAGGCGATCGCCGTTACCGACAGCAAAGCGATCGAAGACCCAGAGCGTTTAGACCAGTGGCTTGTTAAGGTAGAATCTGCTATTGTGCGTGTATTGCAACAAGTCTCCCGCCAAACGAATCGCTTGCTTCACCAAGAAGGTATCCTTTCCCAGGACTTGCCAGAAATGTTTTTAGAAGCAGCCGCCAAAGTTCCCAACTCCGACGCAGCAATGGCCGGACCGCCTAATGTAATCGACATGACCATTCAAACCGAAACGCCAGAAGATTTGCAAGGAATTAAAGGCTTAGCGGCATTAGCGAAAGGGCCGATTCATATTATGGCAATTCACATGCGGTTATCCGATATTGAATTTGCCGATCCGAAACTCAGTACCCTGCGCGGGGAACTTCGGAAACTTTCGAGCGGATTAAATTCACTCAAACGAGACTATCAGCAAACACAACGAGAACTGGTCGTCGCCCAAGCCGAAGGGGCGTGGCGCGCCAGTTGGGCAGGAAAAATAAATCTGTAGGGGGAAACCGTGGCAACAGAATTACCAGATTGGGTGCGACTGCAAAAAGCCTTGTCCGTCGAGGCACAGCGGGGATATACCGACCTGCAAGGAAACGAATATCGCTTTAGCGAATTTCTCCAGGTGAGCTTAGAAGCGCCGCCCGGGAATTTGCTCTCAGCGGACCTGCGGCGATGGCAATCGATGGCGGCGCAATTTGGCAGTTATGCCCAGCTCACTCAGCAGCAGCGAGAGGAATTAGTCACCGATGCGCGGAAGTTTCTGCTAGATATGGAACGAGTCTGCAGTAGCGATCGCACCTCGAGAAATTCCGAAGGGAGAAAACCCCGACAACACCGACTCGTCGCCGACTCCCAAGCACCCGTCGCGCAACCGATAAAAGCCACATCCGCTAGCGATAACGGCACAGCCGCCAATCTCTCCTTAGACGGAGGATTGACCCAACTGGTCGGACCGCGCAACGCCGCCCGCCTGGGGAAATTGGGATTGTACACCCTATACGACGTGCTTTATTATTTCCCCCGCGACCATATCGACTATGCCCGTCAGGCGAACATCAAGGAACTCGAACCTGGGGAAACCGTAACCGTGGTTGGGAAAGTCAAGCGCTGCGATTGCTTTACCAGTCCGCGCAATAAGAAATTAAGCATTCTCAATGTAGTATTGAAAGATAATACCGGTCAAATCAAGCTTAGTCGATTTTTTGCCGGTCGTCACAGTTCTCGCGGGTGGCAAGAAATGCAAAAGCGAATGTATCCCATCGGGGCGATCGTCGCCGCCTCCGGGTTAGTGAAAAAAAGCAAATACGGCATTTCCCTGGATAACCCGCAACTGGAAGTGCTAGACGATGGAAGCACGATCGCCTCCATGAATGTGGGACGAGTTGTGCCGGTTTATTCTCTCACCGAAGGTGTGAGTGCCGACTTAGTGAGGAAAGCCGTCAAATCCGCCCTACCCGCCACCGAATTGTTGCCCGACCCCCTACCCGCCAAACTGCGCGAAAAATATGGCTTGCTGGAATTACCCACCGCGATCGCGCAAATTCACTTCCCCGAAGACCGCACGATGTGTGAAGAAGCCCGTCGCCGCCTGGTGTTCGATGAATTTTTCTACCTGCAACTCGGACTGTTGCATCGTCGCCAGGGACAGAAGCAAGCTCAAACCAGCGCCGTGTTAGCCGCACAAGGGGAACTTATCGAGAATTTTTATCAACTACTGCCCTTTAAGCTCACAAACGCCCAACAGCGAGTCATTGGGGAAATTATCGCCGATTTGGCAAAACCGGAACCCATGAACAGACTTATACAAGGTGATGTGGGAGCCGGGAAAACCGTGGTCGCCGTGGTCGCCATGTTAGCCGCCATTCAAGCCGGCTATCAAGCCGCACTGATGGCACCTACCGAAGTCCTCGCCGAACAGCATTATAAAAAGTTAGTCAGTTGGTTTAATCTCCTGCACCTTCCCGTAGAGTTGCTCACCGGTTCGACCAAAACCGCCAAACGCAAGCAAATATTACCCCAATTAGAAACCGGAGAATTGCCCGTTTTAGTCGGAACCCACGCCTTAATTCAAGACCCGGTAAACTTCCATAAATTAGGATTAATTGTCATCGACGAACAACATCGCTTCGGCGTGGGACAGCGCGCCAAATTGCAGCAAAAAGGCGAAGCGCCCCACGTGATGACCATGACCGCAACCCCCATTCCTCGCACCCTCGCCCTGACTTTACATGGGGATTTAGATGTCAGTCAAATTGATGAATTGCCCCCGGGCAGACAAGGCATTCAAACCAGCGTTTTATCCGGAAAAGACCGAAAACAAGCCTACGAACTCATCCGCCGCGAAGTGGCCCAAGGACGTCAAGTTTATGTAGTATTACCGTTAATTGAAGAATCGGAAAAATTAGATTTAAAATCCGCAATTGAAGAATATCAAAGATTACAGGATGTGGTGTTTCCCGAATTTACGGTGGGACTGCTACACGGACGAATGAGTTCTGCGGAAAAAGAAGCGGCGATCGGCAGCTTTCGTGATGGAGAAACTCAAATTATCGTGTCTACTACCGTGGTGGAAGTGGGGGTAGACGTACCGAATGCAACGGTTATGTTAATCGAAAATGCCGAACGATTTGGATTGTCTCAGTTGCACCAATTGCGCGGAAGAGTGGGACGGGGGGCGGATAAATCTTATTGTATATTAATGACCCATCCGAAAGCGACTTCCGATGCCCGTCAGCGACTGAATGTGATGGAACAGTCGCAAGATGGGTTTTTGATTGCGGAAATGGATATGCGCCTGCGCGGACCGGGACAGGTTCTCGGAACTCGCCAGTCTGGATTGCCCGATTTTGCCCTCGCGAGTTTGGTGGAAGACCAAGAGATTTTGGTGTTGGCCCGGGATGCAGCAGAAAAGGCGATCGCCAAAGATGCCACGTTAGACCGATGGCCCCTGTTGAAAGTGGAATTAGAGAATCGCTATCAAAGGTTACTCGGCGGCGCGATTATGACCTAATTGCCCGATATCGCCGCCGATGTGCGAAGGATACCGATACCGATACCGATTGGTTTTGCCCCTCCCCCGGATTGGAGAAAGACCGGGTAACGGCGATCGCGGTGGATTTAAAAAGTAGAAAATCGCAATGGATACTGCAAACTCACAGCCAAACAGCAATAGAATTCCAGAGTTTTTAGCAGGGAAGAGTAGCCAGCAATATTTGCTCCTCTCGGGAAATGCTTTGGATATTCTCAAAGACATTCCCTCAGAAAGTATTGACATGACAATCACTAGCCCGCCCTATTGGCAGCAACGGAAATATACCCATCCCCATTCCATCGGAAACGAACCCTCATTATCGGACTATATTGACAACTTGCTGCAAGTTTTCGCCGAAGTCAAGCGCATTCTCAAACCCGAAGGGTCTTGTTGGTTGAACCTTGGCGATACTTATCGCCACAAGAACTTGCAAGGCATACCGTGGAGAATCGCCATTGCTTTACAAGATACCCAAGGATGGATTCTGAGAAATGATGTAATTTGGCATAAAATAAAAGGCAGTCCGGATAATTCTAAAGATAAGCTCAGAACGGTGCATGAATACCTCTTTCATTTAGTCAAACAGCCCAAGTATTACTATGACGTAGATGCCATTAGAAAAACCGCCAAATCATCTCGGGTCAAAAAAAACGGGCAAGTCGTGACAGCGACGGGAGTGAGTGGCGTCAATTATCGAAGACAAATCAACCGAACCTCGGAATTAGATAAACTTGAAAAAGCGAATGCATTACAAGCACTGGATAATGCGTTAGAAAAAGTAAAAGAAGGAAAATGGTTTGATTTTAGAATGGTGATTAGAGGGCAACAAAGAACGACTCACTCCGACGCGGTAGAAGTCTCGGGACGCGCGTTAGAGCTGAAGAAAAAAGGATTTTATATCTTGCCCTATCACGGAAAAGGCAGTAAACCCGCAGATGTTTGGGATATTTTACCTGAAGATCGGTGGCGAAAAGATAAGCATTTCGCACCGTTTCCAGAAGAGTTGTGTTTAATCCCTATGAAAGCAAGTTGTCCGCGTGGGGGAATCGTGCTCGATCCGTTTGTGGGTACCGGAACCGCAATTTTGACCGCCGTCAAGCTGGGAAGAAGGGGATTGGGAATTGACCTGAGTCCAGAATATTTGACCGTGGCAAAAGAACGACTATCTCAGTATCAGCCTAGCTTATTTCAACTCTTACCATGAATTTTCCCAAGCGACCTCTCGAACTGTTTACCTTTTCAACTGAGTCAGACCGCGATCGCGAAGAATGGCAAGCTATTCTTGACTCTCAACAGTGTATCTATTCTGATAAAAAATGCTTTAAAACCCGCAAAAGCGAACCGGAGATTTCTATCGGTACATGTACCGTAGGATATAAAGGCGAACCCATTATTATTTGTCCGAATCGCTTTTTACAAAACGATCGTATTTTTCTCGATTGTCTGCATTTGCTGAAAAATCACGAACCCGGGAATCAACTTCACATTGCTTCAGAAATAGAAGTTATTGGGGGGAATATTGATTATTTTCTAGTTTCCGCCCGTCGCCAAGAGGTGCGGGATTATGTAGGGATAGAAATCCAAGCCCTTGATACCACGGGTACGGTTTGGCCTTCTCGACAACAGTGTATTCGAGATGAAATAGGCATTTCGGTGAAAAAATTTCCCCGAAGTTCAAAAACCTATGGCATGAACTGGAAAATGACAGCTAAAACGATTTTAATTCAGCTTCATCATAAAGCAACCAGTTTGGAACTGTTTGGCAAACATTTGGTACTCGCTATTCAAGCACCATTTTATTCCTACATGTCAAAGGTATTTAATACTTCGGTGATGCAAGACGCTGATGAAAAAGATGCGGTTCATTTTCATACGTATAATCTACCACAAGAGGCAGACGGTGGATTTACATTAGAACTGAGTTCTCGATACAGTACGACAACTGTAGGCATCGAGACAATGCTGGGAATGAGAAAAGATGTGGAAGTTTCAGAAGAACAGCTTGTTGCGAGAATTCAGGCAAAGTTGAGTCCGGAAACTTTGCTGAGAATTTAAACAAAAAAGCCTTCTTTTACATCGCACCCATACAGACTCATAGTATGTCCGGGCATTTAACCGCAATCGAAAGACTCGTTCCCAGACAGGAAGAAGCTTCCATAGCCTTTCCCTGGGCGAATCGGACCCGTAGCGGTTAATTCAGCAAATATTATATCAATGGCATGGGGTCAGTGGCGAGAGGCGATCGCTTCTCCTTACTCATCCGGGGCATTATACTCACAGCGATCGAGGAGGTCCTGAATCTGGAATTGGCGTTTGTTAGGATCCGGTAGTGGGGTTTCATACACGGCAATTCCGTAAAAATAGGGGAGATGACCTTCTGGAGGATTCTCAAAATTGGGCTTCCACCAATCAGGATAGCTGAACCACTGGGTCTTTGGATCGTATGCTGTATCGATTAATCGTCGGTTGTCCTTTCGCCATCCCACGCGATCGTACATTTGTTCCCAATCTTGTCCGCTTTCGCGATAAATATTGTGCCGAACTCGGAATCCCTGGGTACCTCCACTGGAAACGTACCACAGATCGTCGATGAGTTTCAGGTCTGCACAAGAAAAGTTCTCGTATTCTGCCTTATCGAAATAGCCTTGTTGATAAGACTTGTTTCCAGCTATATAAAGCATCAAAAAGTAAGTTTCGCGATCGGCATTTTCCCAGTCTCTTTGGATTAAGAATTGTTTCAGGGCTTGGTAGTTTTCAGCTTTCACATCGGCTTCATTAATTAAATCGTCCAGAACGTTAGAGAGTTGGGATTCCGGTTGCAGTGCGAATTCGAGCAGTGTTTGCTTTCCTTGTTCGAGTTGAGCAGTTATTGCCTTTAACTGGTGATTAGTTTCTTCCAGTTTTTGATTGTTCCGTTCCAGCTTTTGTTGGTTCACTTGAAGCTGATTCGCTAATTCTCTGTTTTGCCAACCAAATCCTACCGCACCTCCTGCAATAATTAGCAGAATAATTACAGCAGCAAAAGTGGCTTGCAATTGCCGTTTCAAAAGACGACTCACTTGCTCCTCCTTTTCCTTTAACTGGTGTTGTAACTCGCGGATACTGTCCGCTTGACTGTGGCGCAGGAACCCCACGAGATAATCGTGAACCAATTGATAGCGATGGGCGGGGGATTCCGGTAACATAAACACCAAACCCGATCGCACGAACACATAGAGAATCAAATTCAACTGTTCCGGCGTTGGCGATAAATTAACCGCCAACCCTTTTAAATCCCGTTCGATATCCGATCGCGTTTTCAAAGGGCGAGTATTATTTTCCCCCGTGAGCAAATACAAAATCAACTCCGCCGCCTTTTTATTTTCCGGACCGCAATCTCTCACCACCTCTTCCAAATAGCGCTGCACCAATTGTTTTTTCGGATTTTCACCCAAATCGCGATATTGCGCCAAGGTAGTAATATTCTCCATTTGTAATTGCGCGCCCACCACTTGCAATTCAATCGGACGCACCGATTTCAAATCCCCAGATAAATCCCTAACTAAAGTATCGACTAACGCAGATTCTAAATGAAATTGAGCGCGTTGAGTTAACTTGTCGATTACATCTTTTGCACCCTTGGGGGAAAAGTTTCCCAGGGGATACAAAACCGCTTTGTTCAAAATATCATTGTCGATGGCGCTCAAACATTGGAAGCGATTAGCAATCAGTAAAAAATGCAGGTAATCTTCCCGCAAGGACAAAACCACCTTAACAAACGGCAGATTCAAACATTCCCCGAGAAAGCAAAACAATTTTAACCGATCCGCCGGATTGCGACATCCGAAGAAAAATTCTTCCAACTGGTCGAAAATTAACACCGTCAGCAAATGCCGAGATTCAGTTTCTCGCAACTGTTCGATTAACCCTTCAATCGAGGTTGGAGAGTCGGACAAATAAATGCCTTTTTTAGCCAGAGATTTGTTCAAGCGCTGACCCAGTTCTGACACCCAATTGCCATAGACGTGCAACGCAACGGGCAACACCTCGCGATCGCCGATAATCCGAGAATTCAGGGCCGGGAGCAATCCCGCCTTCACCAGAGAACTTTTCCCCACCCCAGATTGACCGTGAATTACCGTCAGCTTATGCTGAGTCGAACCAATTCTTTCTATCAAGTAATGCAGGTCTGTTTCGCGTCCAGAGGCGATAATTTCCTCTGCTACAGTAGGGCGAGATAGACGGGGAAACGCACGCAATCGCGCCTCTCGGTGGGGTTCTAAGCGTCCCGCACCCATAAAAGCGCGAAATCCAAATTGTTGCTCGATGGAACGGCGTTCTTGTTTGATTTGAAAAGCCTTGCGATACTCGCTTTTTTCATAATAAAGCGACCGCAATTCTTCTAAAATTTCGATATAGAGTGGCGGGTTATCCTGCGGGTCGATATCGCGGGCTTTTTCCAGACACTCCACCGCTGCTTCCCCTTCCGACAGCGGGCGCAAACTGCGCGCCAACAGCAGCAGAAATAACCCCCGGTCTCGTTGCTGCCCCTCGCCATCGCTTTCCAGAATTTCCAGAGCTTTTGTGGCCAAATTTTTCGCTTCCATCCACTTTTCCCGATGCAAGGCGACTTCGGCCAAAAATCCATAATCTCGCGCCAATGCCCCTGGATTGCCATGAGTTTCGGGCAATTTTACGGCACTATTAGCCAGGGTTTGCAATGCGTCCCAAGCTTGGAGTTGGCGCAAAATTTCCGCCTGAGTGACGATAAATTTGGCCACCAATTCCGGGTGATTTCCCTGCTGTAAAACCGCTATGCATTCTTCTAAAAAGTGCCGCGCTTGCTGCCAATGTTGGGCGGCGCGATCGCGGTCTAATTCCGCTTGACGACCATAGGCCAATGCGATATGATAGAGGTTGATTCCTTGCCGTTGTAAATTGTCAGTGTGTTGCCAAAAAGCAAGGCTTTGCTGATAGAAATCCAACGCCTCGTCGATGCGATCGCCGACATAGGCATCGCGACCGCGAACGAAGTGCAATACTGCCTGTAATTCCGGGGATAACTGTGCGCCAGAGCGTTGCAGTTCTCGCAAAGCGGCATCGAGTTCTAACGGATAGCGATCGCCGAAAATGGCTTGATTAGTGAGAAACTCGCCATTGCTGGCTTGCACAACGGCGCGAAACAGGCGATCGCCATACTGCTGCAGGATTTCGAGCAACAGTTCCGGGGCGATCGCAAACTCGGTCAAACTCCCCCAACTCTCGAAATCCGGTGCCAACCGCGTCAGCTTGGCAGAAATCTCATC
>NZ_JAJENT010000275.1:0-11070 GCF_035615515.1 Phormidium sp. CCY1219 | reverse complement strand
GATTGGCAGGGATGATATAATAGAGGCAGGTCAAGTCGATGGGGGAGGCAGGGCATTAATGCAATGCTTTGCTTGCAATTTCGGGAAGGCAATAATTTCTGTCCCTACAGTAGGGGAGTACCGGGTGAGAGAAAAATTGTTTGCCAACCGACTCCACGTTAAAACAATGCATGGATTGCAAAGCGTTGGAACAAATTATTGCGATCGCGGATAGAATATCAAACAGTCTTTACCGATTCTTTCCCTAATGTTTAAGTAACGTTAAACTCATGTCTCCCAAAAATGGAAAAATCAACTATAAACTAAGAGAAGAAGGTCGCCACCTCGGATAGGAGAGGGATGTCTCGGGCAACCCAACAGAGAAATCGCGGTTGGGGAATGCCGGGTGAGGGAATCAGCTACGCGAAGGATTTGCCCGATCGCCTTTCCAGGGATGGGGTAAGTCATAGTAAAAGGGATTACTCCCCGGAAGTGGTGAACCGAAAGTTAACATTGTCTGAACGATTCCCCTTCAGGGATAACAAGGAGAAAGCGCGGGCGGTGGTTGATTCCACTTCATCGATCGGGAGAAAAAGTATGGCGTTCAAATTGCCACTCAATTACCAATCTATTGTAGCGCTGCTGATGCTAAGTGCATTCAGTTTAGTTGGCTGTAGTGGCAGCAAAAATTTTGCTACAGGTGCCACGGGAGGAGAAGCGATCGGCAACATCCGAGTTGATGGATCCAGTACAGTTTTTCCCATTTCTGAAGCAATGGCGGAAGAATTTATGAAAGTCAATCCCGAGGTCAGAGTTACGGTAGGAATTTCTGGTTCTGGTGGTGGTTTCAAGAAATTTTGTGCTGGAGAAACCCACATTACAAACGCATCTCGTCCGATTAATTCTGTAGAAGAAAAGCAATGCCAAAAAAATGGCATTAACTACATTGAAATTCCCATTGCCTTTGATGGCATTTCCGTAGTTGTAAATACTGAAAACAACTTTGCTTATTGCCTTACCGTAGAGGAAATCAAAGCCATTTGGGAACCGGAGGCGCAAGGGAAAATCGAGAACTGGAGGCAAATTCGCGCAAGTTTTCCCGATCGCCAATTGCGCTTGTACGGTCCGGGAATTGACTCCGGGACTTACGATTACTTTACCGCCGCAATCGTAGGGGAAGAAGGAAACAGTCGCGGCGACTATACTGCCAGCGAAGATGACAATACCCTGGTGTGGGGTGTGGCTGCAGATCCGGGGGGTCTCGGATTTTTTGGCTATGCCTATTATGAAGAAAACAAAGACAAACTGAACTTAGTAGGCATCGATCGCGGCGAGGGTTGCATTGCGCCTAATGCAGAAACCATCGCCGATGGTAGCTATCAACCCCTTTCGCGTCCGGAATTTTTATACGTGAATAAATCCGTAGCCGATCGCGAAGATATTAAAGCATTTGTGGAATTTCACCTAGCCCCCGAGAACCAATATTTAATCTCAGAAGTCGGTTACGTTTCCCTCAGCGATCGCCTGCTGAAAAAAGTTCGCCAACGGTATGAAATGGGCAAGACGGGTTCGGTATTTGAGGGGGGTTCCACAGTAGGAATAAAGCTCACCGATTTACTCGAAATCGAACGCTGATTTAAAGGTAGTTTAAATTGGTCATTGGTCATTGGTCATTTGTCATTGGTCATTTGTCGTTTGAGGGAGTACCTGTTACCAAGTGACCAGTGAACAGTGACAAATGACAAACCTCTTGACAGAACACGCGGTTTATGATAAATGAGGATAAGTATAGCTAGCTAAATAGTAAAAAAATGTCGCCACTCTCATTAGAGCGGAAAATCTCTGCTGCAGACAATGTAATCGCTCAAGACTTAGCCGGAGAGTCGGTTTTGCTGGACTTGCAAACCGAACAGTATTTTGGTTTAGATGATGTGGGCACTCGCATCTGGCAAACCCTGACGGAAAAAGATTCGATTCAGAGTGCGATCGCTGCCTTGCTAGAAGAGTATGATGTCGAACCGGAACAGTTACGGCAAGATGTGGAAAATCTGATTCAAGAATTATTAGCCAATGGACTGGTTGAAATTAGCGATTCGTAAATCCCGCAGTTTTTGGGGATTGGAGGAGTCCGATCGCTGGCTAGTTCTGCAAGCTTTTGGGTTGCTTGTGTTTGTGGCAATTTCGTTAAGATTGCGGGGATTGAAGCAGACGCAAGCGGCTGTAGCTAGAAAGCGATCGCTCTGGGAATTTTCCCTTTCTAATGAAGAGAAAACTGCTAAAATTGTACAGACGACTCGCATGGTGCGCTTAGCCGCGAGATACTGTCAACCTTGGGCGAATTGCCTGAAAAAATCCCTGGTGTTGTGGGGGTTGTTGCGTCGGCAAGGAATTGACAGCGAGTTGCGGATTGGAGTGCGACGGGAGGAGGGAAAATTTGAGGCACACGCTTGGGTAGAATGTGAAGGATTCGTGCTAAATGATAGTGGGAACGTGCGCGATCGCTTTGCCACCTTCGATCGCCCCATTGACGCATTGCCAATCCCCCCAACCCCCCTTTTTAAGGGGGGCTTAGAGAATTCCCCCCCTTAAAAAGGGGGGGGGAAGGGAGGGATACTTGACTTGTTTCCTCTAAAAGAAAAGGAAAAATGAGATTATGTCCGTACAAACCGCGTTTCAATTTATCCAACAACTGCGTAATGATGATGGGTTAAAAGCTCGGATTTTAGCCCAGAATCCAACCCCTGACTTAGAAAGCTTTGTCAAACTCGATGCTGAACTGGGTCTAGTTTTCACCGTGGAAGAACTCGAAGCCGCACACAAACATGACTGGGGGATGCGTTGGGTGCTTTATCAGTCGAGAGAGAAGAATTAAAAGACAACTGGCAAGGATTTCAAACTGATAACCACAAAAGTTTCTTCCCAGTCTAGACAGTCGGTTGCTAAGGATAATTCGGGCAAACGTCGCACCAGCGTACCCACCGCAATTTCTGCTACTAATTTAGCCAAGTGCATCCCAATACAGGTATGAATTCCGTGCCCAAAGGAAAGATAGGGATTGGGTTTGCGTTTAATATCGAATCGATCCGGGTCGGGGAACTTGGCCGGATCTCGATTGCCAGCAGCAATAATACAATGGAGAATTTCACCTTGATGAATGATTTGATTGGAGAGTTGGATATCGGACAGTGCTGTGCGCGACATAGATTGCAATGGACTCTGATAGCGCAGGACTTCAGAGATAGTCATTTCAATCAAAGAAGGGTCTGTTTGTAGCAGGTGAAGCTGCTCTGGATGCCGCAGCAGTACCAGAATGGCGTTGGCAATCAAATACTTCGTGGTAGAGTGTCCGGCATGAAATAGTAGGATGCAATTTGCAATGAGTTCTCGTTCGCTCAATTTGCCTTCAGTTTCGGCTTGAATTAAGGTACTAATTAGGGTATCTTTAGGAAGGGAATACCTGTGCCAATTGGCAACTAAACTGCGGAAATATTCAGCGAAACCGGCGATCGCCAGCAACCCTCGCTCGTTGGCGATCGCAGTTGCATCTAAATCTAGCGTCAAGGACAAATCCTGCGATCGCTGCTGAAAGTGGGGATGCCATTCTGATTCTGGAATTCCCAATACTTCGCAATTTGACTGGAGGGTAAGGGGATAAGCGAAATCTTGAATAATATCCATTTTGCGCCGATTTTTGACCCGATCGATGAGGTGGTCAACCTGAGTCTGAAGGCGCGATCGCAAAGCTTGAATTCGCGATTGAGTGAAGGCATGATGCAACAAGTGACGGATTCGCGTATGAGCCGGTGGATTTCGCAGCACTAACCACAGCTTCATCAGTTTTTGACTTTCCTGACGCAGCTCCAAAAATCGGTTGGCTGGTGCTTGTTTTGCGCTTTGTATGTTTGCCTGTTCTTCCTGCGATCGACCAAAGCTTGGATTTTGCAGAACTTCTACAATATCAGCGTAGCGGGTTAGCACCCAATCTTTTCGTTCCGGTCGATAGTAAATTGGGTGGTGTGTTTGCAGATAGCGATAAGTGGGATAGGGGTTAGCGCGAAACTCGGGCGATCGCGGATTAAATGGCAAAGGCAACGTTTGGTTCATAGTTCATCAAATCATTCATTCTTTTTTATGGAATCAAAGACACCCAATCAACTTGAGTAGCGCAGAGATTCACGCACCTCGTACTCCCCCTGTTCTGGTCTTTCTAAATCTGGTATAGTCCCTGCGGGTTTCTGAAGTACCCAGAGCTATTCCGGCGATTCATGTTGAATGGTCACTGTAACGTGATGATTAAGGCAGCCCTGCAATGGCCTTTCACCAGATACGCCACCTTTATTTTAGCCCAAAACCCCTACTTTTCTTAGCCTGGGTTTGTCAATCTGCCACAATATCGATTAAAGGAAATGACAGAGACCACCTCACGGGATCTCGCAACGCGGCATCGATATGAGAGCGAAGGATAGCTAATTGTCCGGGAGGTTGCCGATCGCCATAAATGCGATCGAGATTTTCCTTCCACAGGGGGAAGGTTCGCAGAGAATAAAATCGTCGATCTTGCATCCATTTAATTTTCCAACCCGCTGACTCTACATGATGAATGAGTTCCGAAACGGTGCAAAATTCCATCGATTTACCAAACGTAATTCGTTCTCCCCAGTAATTGTCTGCCACACAGTTGACTGAGAGAATCAGGCGGGTTGCCAAGGGGCGAAGGCTGCTCAGTAAATCAGCTTTCTGGCGAATATGAGAGAGAAATTCTAACAGAAACAGGACATCGTAATTCTCGTTAATTTCATCGCGTTCCACATCTTGACAGCGAACGTTTAGGCCGATGCTTTGACAGTATTTGGCTTGTTTTGTACTAATCGTAATTCCTTCTACCGCACAACCGCACTCCTCAACGAGCATTTTCCCTGGGCCTCCCCAACCGCAGCCGATATCCAAAACTCGCGAACCCCGAGGAATGTAAGGATAAAAATTTCTCACGGTTTGCTTTAACCCTGTTTCTAAATCTTCCGAACCCCGAAAATACCCAAAATGGTAATGCAAGTCCGCCCCGATAATCTGTTGCCATTCTTCAAGGGATTCGGTAGAATAAAAGTTATCTAAATCTGCGTTTTCCTCAAACCGCTGGGTCATTGTTTCTTCCTATTTTACAGATAACCACTGATGTTCAAACCACAGATAAGCTTTAGCCTCTAGGTTACAAGGCGATCGCCAACTGATTTTAATGTGACTCAACCGGCGATCGAAAACTGTAAACCGTTCCCTTGGTTGCAAAAGCGAAGCCGCAATTAACTTTCTCGGCCAAACTGCCTGTGAATTCATCGGATGGGTTTGACCGGGCCAGTTTAATAATGCCTCTCCTTTTTTCCGTTCGCACAGTCCTAATTCTACCAAATAATCCAGTAAAATAGACCAGCGAGGTTCGCTTGGGGGCTGTTTGAGAAAAATACATTCTAAGCCTATTTGGGGATAAATTTTATTTCCCACATCCAGACAAACGGTGATGCGATCGCACAGCGCAAACAACTCCTTCATCAACGCTTCCAGTTCCGTCGTTTCTCCCGGCCAACCCACCGCTTGCAAATAGGGAATTAACCCATCCGGTTGCAAGCGCTTGACATTAACTCGCAAAGCCGGGAAATTTCGGGAAAGCATTGCGCCGATGTGACTGACAAACACGCTTTCCGGACAAGCACTAAAGCAGCGATCGAGATTGTCTTGCCACTCGCGCCAACCCGCTTTACCCAGGAGTAAATCAAGAGATTTTTGGGCAATTGGATAGGTGGAAACCGCAGGCGATACCTCTTGCGGCAACCCGAAGAAAATCGCCGGTAGGGGCAGAAAATTTGAGCAACTTTTAACATCAAACTCCAGCCAAATTTCCGGAATCCCCTGAAGACTGGATTGCCACTCATCTAAAAAAACCTGCAATTTCCCCCAACCGGAATCCACAGAAATGCCCTTGTTGGCAATAGCAGCAGCAACAAATTCTCGCAACAACGCCAACTCCCTTTCTTCCCGAACAATGCACTGCTGCAAATCCACTTGGGGGGCATTAGCATTGAGGCGACATTCAAACCCACCCCGCAGAATGGGGGCAAGATTGCCTGCCAAGGATTTTAAAGCCAAAACTGCATCGGATCCAACTAATACTGGCATCAGATTCGGCAACAGGACATCCAGGGATTCAGTGAGGGGTGAAATGAGCATCAGCGTCGATTTTTTCCCTCAAATGGCAAAAATGTCAGAGACGGGAATTGAAATATCGGAAAAGGCTAAAGGAGAAACGGTTTCTGACGCGGAAAACTCGCGCTGTTGTCGATAGTCTTCGGGTTCAGGAAAACGATAAACGATTAATTTTCGAGCGTTAATATCCACAACCCAGTATTCCGGTATTTTTTCTTGGGCATAGAGTGCTTTTTTGGTTGAAATATCGTAACTGCGAGTGGCTTTGGACACTTCAACGAGAAGTTCGATATTTTCAGGAAAGGGGTAATGGTCGATGTATTGCGATCGCGGGAGTTTAGCAACCACAATATCCGGTTCGGGTTCGGAGTTAGATAGTGCGATCGGTTTATTTTCTCGGACATACGCCCGTCCGACGGTTAACCGTTCCAGTATTTTTGCCAAATTTTCTTCAAAATAAGCCTGTTCTGTGCCTTCAGGAGACATTTCTAAGATGAGTCCGTCTATCAATTCGACGCGGCGATCGCTGAGGATGCCAACTTCAACCATTTGATGGTATTCTTCCACAGTGAAATGGGCAATTTTTGGGGATATGACAGCCATCAATTCCTCCGTTTTTTTCGCAACTGAAAATATGGCAAGGGCGTCAGCAAAGCTCCCCCATTTCTGGGTAGCGCCAAACACCAACAGTTTCTACAGCCTACACCCATAGTCGGGTCAAGCCGATCGCTTTGCCAAGCGTCTGTGCTTCCGAGAATCGCCCCTCATCCGCCAAACAAGTGCTACAATAGAGGGATAAAAGCATCATAGCTGAAACCCTTGTACATAGATTTAGGATCCAAAGCTCCGTGACCAGCACTATTACTCAATCCTTGACGATTGAAGAATTTTTGAAGCTCCCAGAAACCAAGCCTGCTAGCGAATATATTAACGGCGATATCGTACAAAAACCAATGCCAAAAGGAAAGCATAGCCGATTGCAACTTAGGCTTTGTAACAGTATCAATCTCATCGCCGAACCCCCGCAAATTGCTTGTGCTTTTCCCGAATTACGCTGTAGTTTTGGCATCCGCTCTATTGTCCCCGATATCGCTGTTTTTTTCTGGTCGAGAATCCCATTTGATGCTGACGGGGAAGTTCCCAATGACTTTTTATTATCCCCGGATTGGGCCATTGAAATTCTCTCACCGGAACAAAGTTCAAATCGGGTGATTGGCAATCTTCTCTATTGCTTGGAGAATGGTTGTCAGTTAGGGTGGTTAATCGATCCAGCCGATCGCTCTATTTTAGTTTTCCGCCCAGAACTCCCACCATTACTTTTGCGAGGTAGCGATCGGCCACCCGTTCTAGAGTCTATTGATTTAGAGCTAACGGTGGATGGGATTTTTGAGTGGCTGAAAATGACGAGGAATTAAACCAAATTAGCATTCCCCTACCGCTTTAACGAAGCAATGCCGAATTGACGATACCGGCTACATCTTTCACGATCGCATCGCACAGTTGGGGTAATGCCTCTAAACTATCGCTGCGAGTTATTTTTCGCACGGGTACTGTCGTAGCAACGCGACTCAAAGCGGCAAACTCCCGCGCTTGCTTATCCATATCTAATTTTAAATGGTTTGCAGACCGCTGCGCCATTAACTCCATAACCGCCATTGCCGGGGGAATGGGTTCTACAGTGGGTTTGGCTAACCCCGGTTGTCGGGGTTCGAGAACGTAAATCGCGGCTAAAGGCAAGGGTTCGCCTTGAAACTGCCATCGGGGGGTACTGCTTGCACTGAGCGCAGTCGAACCGCTGTTATCCCTTAAATCCACAAATCGTTTCTCGGAAAAACTGAACACTCGCGGCAAATCCGCCTCCGATCCGTACAGAGCATTAATGGTTTTAGGCCATAATCGGATGCGCGGATATCCCGGTTGGACGAAGAAATACTCTGCGCGACTGCAAACAACGGCAATATCATCGGAAAGAATCGCATATCCCCGACTCGCCAGAGTCGCTGCCGTGGTGGATTTGCCTACTCCACTCTCCCCCACAATCGCGATCGCTTGCCCACCGATTCCCACCACGCAAGCATGAAGGCAAAGCGTACCCCGCAATCGCAAAGCACAAGCCAAAGCCGGACCTAATAACATGGCAGTGATTTCTTCGATTACCGAACGCTCCCAACTTACGAAGATATGACTCCCCTCAGAGTCAATCTCGAAATCAATTTGTCCGTCCCCGCGAAACCAGAGATGGAAATAAGTCCCGTCTTCTTTGGAGATTAAGTTAACTCCAGAGGAAAACTCCTCTACATCTGGTGACGGCAGTTCAAACACTCCATTTAATTCCACCCAAATATCCACCGGGGCATCAGCCTTGGCAGAGATTAAACCCGGTAGAGGGTGGTTCGCTTCTAGCGTTAAGCCATAAGCTGTGTATTGATAAAGCTTACCCAGTCCAGCCAAACTACTCATTTCTCTAGTTCAGGTTTGAGAGGGGACTAGCACCCCCTCTTTCCCAGTCTTTATGCGCTTTAAAAGGGAGCATCTCAATTTGGACAAGAGACCTAACCCCCCAGCCCCCTTCCCTTGAAGGGAAGGGGGAGAAAGACATTTATTCCCCCCTCCCCTGCGAGGGGAGGGGGGCTGGGGGGAGAGGTCAGATCGGTTTTTAGGCAAAATTGAGATGCTCCCATTTCAAATGGTTTTTATAGCGGGTCTCATCTTGGCGATCTACAGAATTTTCTGGATTCGGTGTCTGCTTGAGAATCACAGATTAGGGCTACCTACATCAAGAACGAAACCTACTATCGCTTCAGAACGAGAGCGAAAAACTCATTTTGATTAAGAAACATAGATATTAGGAGATGATCCGCCGCCATCACTAGGGTTCCCGGGGTTATTAACAGTCAGCGTCAGCTCGCTGACATTACCAAATTTTCGCAATTGTGGGCTGTGGTATGCTTTTTTGCTGGAAGAATTAATGTTGTTGGTAGATGTTTGAGACATAGTTTTTTATCCTAAATCGGGGTTTCAAATCAACGATAAAACTGGACTGAACTGAACTTCTGGACGCTGTTGGTGGTGCAGCCAGTATGCCAGTTGCAGGGGTGGGATAGCCTGATTGTAACTGGCAGGGGTGAGTTCTCCCAAAGCTTGCAGTTTTTGCAACAGGGATTCAGTCTCCACATAAGCGCTGAGGGCTGGCGTGGCTCCCAGTTCTACCATCCAAGGCTGAATCCCTCGTTGCTGCATTAAATTGTAATGAGCAAATCCTCGCAGGGGTGTTTTAGCTCGCCGTAACACCGCATCCGGCAACCGGCCTTTCATCGCTTCCCTGAGCAAAAATTTACTTTCAAACCAGGGGACAGGCGGCACCGACAGCAAGTATAGCACCAAGCGCACATCGAAAAACGGAAAGCGAACTTTAAGGGGAAAACCCGTGAAGCCCGGATCCGACCAAGCAAATATATTCGACCACAAGGGAGCAAAAGTCATCCCGTAGCGGTCTGTGTGCGGTGTCGCGGTCAAGATTTCTTCCAGTCGCGCTTTCAAGTTGGCTCGTTTTGCAAAATCGGGGTTAAACCAATCGGGAAAATTGATATCTTGAGAGCCTTGCTGCCCTCCTTTAAGCCAACGGCGCAACTGAGTCCGCAATCCCAACCGCGGCAGGCGACGAAAGGAGCGAATGTAACCCAACGCATCCAGCATAAAATGCCCAACCCGAGCGCTTTGTAGCAACTGATACCAGTAAGACGGCGATGGATAAAATGCCGGATCGCCGCCAAACCCAGCCAGCAACACTCGACTGTATCCCGCGATGCGCCGGTTAATCTCGATTTCAGCAATTTGGGTGGGAATGAATAGGGGTTCGGGATAGAGATATTCTGGCCGTTCTGGAGGGGCTTGCTGGATGTAGTCTTCGGCTACTAGGTATTCAATTGGGAAACCGGCCATCTGCGCGACTTGGGTGGCATAGTCTCCTTCGTCGTCGGTCAAAAGCTGCTTGTAGATAATCGTGTAAGCTCGAAAATCCACCGGCGAACCCGTTGCCGTCATTAACTGATAGGCAGTGGCGGCGATACTGGTGGAGTCCATGCCCCCGCTTAAGTGACTGCCAGCACTATCGGTTCGCAGTCTATCTGCAACCGCCCGGTCAAATAACTCCCGAAATTGCTCCACATATTCCGAGGGGTCTTGGTAACGCAGGTATTCTACCGCTTCTGGCAACTGCCAATAATGCCGGATCCTCATCTGACCTTCGCGCCAAGTCAGACTGTGGGCGGGGGGCAACTTTTGGATATCGGCAAAAGTGGTGGTGGCGACATCCCTATTCATGCTAAACAGCAGGAAGTCGCCGATCGCCCCTTCGTTGAGTCTATCCGATACTCCCGGATGCAACCGCAAGCCATTGAGATGGTTGCTGAAAACCAAGCCGCTGCCAATTTGAGCGTAGTAAAAAGGCACCACCCCAAATTGGTCTCGGGCGCAAAACAAGCGCTGCTGCGGGCTATCCCAAATTCCAAAGGCAAAATCCCCACTCAGGTACTCCAGACAGGCTTCTCCCCAAGTGTGGTAGGCGTGCAACACCAAGTCAACATCTGGCGTAGGATCCTCGATATGGCGTCCCAGACCCCGTAGCTGCTGGATTAACTCGTCGCGTCGATCCAGACGGATATCTCCAGCAATCCAAACTTCCCCCTCAAAACTGAGCGGTTGTCGTTCCGTTGCCGATTCCCAAGTGGTTCGCAAGAGGGCGTGACCGAACCCCAGATGACCCTCATTCCAGATATCTCGGGCATCGGGGCAGACAGTTGCCATCAACTCGGTCATTTGCTGTTAATGACTAAAGCCTGATTTACTGGAAAATTCTAGATTATTCCGGAAATACCTCACGGCGTGTGGTAGAGT
>NZ_JAJENT010000274.1:0-354 GCF_035615515.1 Phormidium sp. CCY1219 | reverse complement strand
GCATAGCGCTAAATCTTGATAAAATGGTAGGGGAAGCGGTGGGGGTGAGAATCCATAATTTGGGTAAGGCTTCGTTGGACAGTCGGCGATTATTACGGTTGGCTTGGCGTTGCAGCGATCGCCTCACGTCTAGCAACTTTCCGAGACAGTCGCAAATTTCATCTTCGCTGACTGGGTTGCGAAAAGGTTCAAAAATCGAAGGATTCGGACTAGCCGCCATTCTTCCTAAAATACCCAAAGGTCGAACCGCAGCCAGCTCTAAATTCGGAAGGGGTCTAAAGTACAAGTCGATTTCTCGGACTTCGGAAGCCACCCGCTGGGGTGCTTTTACCTCCCCGTAAGGAGAGAGCAATT
>NZ_JAJENT010000273.1:0-10734 GCF_035615515.1 Phormidium sp. CCY1219 | reverse complement strand
ACAGGGAGAGCGAATCTGGCGAAGATACGTTATCCAGCAGCGTCACCGGATCCAGCGAAGAACCCAGCGATACCTTGGCATCGGATAGGGGCGACAGCGAGGAGGCCACAGCAGCATCCGAGGACCCGATAGAATCCGAGAGAGCGGAACCGGAAGAACGCGGGGAAATCGAGGTCATTTCAGTATCTTCTGTAGAGGCGACATTAGCAGAAATCTATAATTCGGGAGTTTTTGAGGTTATTAGCGCCACCGGAGAAGTTGGGATTGATTTTTTATATGATGGCGGCGGGTATCGGGGCGAACTTGCCCTATTTAGTTTGACCGGGATGAATCGCTACAAACCAGGGTCTCCCGAATTTATCAAAGAAGCGGCGCGGAGGGCATTGAGTAATTCCACTCAGGGGTATGTCGCGATCGCCGATCGCAGCGAAGGGGCCAGATTTACCGGGGAATTGGGAGAACGAAATCAAAATAGCGGCGACTACAAAGGCATCAAACGGTTTGTCATGGAACCCGGAGATACCTTTGGGGTGATGTTAGTGCCCCATGGAACGGTACAGGAAGTATATGACGACCCCACCGTAGGCGGTGCCAAACGTCCCCTGTTTTCCATGACCACTGCCAATCCAAACGAATCATTTCACGTGGGACAGATTGCCGATGTCACCGGCGACGGACATACATTCGTCATGGAAGACTTGCGAACCGATCGCGGCACAGACCGAGATTATAACGATGTTATCTTCCAAGTGCGAGGGGCAACTGCCGAAACCGTGCATTTGGATAGCGTCATTCCCGAAGGCAAAGATTGGCGCACAAGCGAACTCGGTGAAGCTTTGGTGAATTATACCAAAACCGTGGTTGATTTGGTGAATAGGTATGTAGAAACCACTTCCCCAGAATATTCCGACCCGGTGCAAAGTGCCCTGGAGCGATCGCAAGACTTGGAAAATTACGACGCCGAAGCATTAGCGAGAACCACAGACTGGGTAATTTGGTTAGACCCGAACTTAAACCCCGACCAGATCGCTACTCTGTTTGATGCGGAAAATTTAGGGGAAACGGGGCAGATCGACGATACCTATATTTTCCAGTTTTCCGAAGAAAAAACTCCGGAACAAATTCAAACCCAATTACAGGATTTGGTCGGTTCGGATTATCCCTATCCGCTGATTCCGATTCAGTTAATTCCGCCGCAACATTTGCCCGAATATCCAATGGCAGATGACCAATGGCATTTGCGAGATATTGGCGAAATTGATGGGATTGCCAGCGAGGGTGCCAAAGTTCTCGGGGCGTGGGAATTGGCCACAGGAGAAGGAGTGACGATCGCGATCGTTGATGATGGGATTTTAGACTCACATCCCAATTTAGAAAGCCAATTGCTCGACCACCTGCAGCGCAATTTCAACGAAACCGTACCCGAATCGGAATTAATTGCCACACCGCCAGTGGAACTAGAGGAATCGTGGTGGTGGTGGTGGTGGTGGCGACCCCCCTTTTTCAACCGCCGCCCCGGATTGAGTTGGATGCTCGATCCGGAACAAGAACCGGAAATGGCACAACCGCAGCAACATGGCACATCCACTGCAGGAGTCGTGGCAGGAGATGGAACCAATGGAATCAGCGGGGTTGCGCCGGAAGCGTCGGTGGTGGACTTTCAGTTAACGGCGGCGGATGTCACTGACGAACAGATTGGCGATGCCTTGTTTTCTCAGGGAGAAAATGGAGTATTTTACAACGAAGAAATCGATATTTACAATAACAGTTGGAAACCGGCGCAATCGAAAGTTTCTACTCCCTTGAGTTTGGCGGCGTTAGAGAAAGGTGTGGCAGAAGGACGAGAGGGGAAAGGGAACGTTTATGTGTATGCGGCGGGGAACGATCGCTGGTTAGGGGAAAATGTGAATTACAATCCTTTTGCCAACTCGCGCCACACGATCGCAGTGGGTGCGATCGGGCCAGATGGGAAGCAATCTTCGTATAGCGAATCCGGTGCTTCCTTATTTATTTCCGCCCCTTCGAGTTCCACTTCGGAAGATGGCATCAGTGTGGGAATTCCCACTAGCGATTTGTCTGGAGAAGCAGGATATAATTCTGGGGGAGACAGCGACGAGAGCGAAGATTACGCCGACGGAAATTATACAAAAAAATTCGGTGGAACTTCAGCAGCAGCACCCATCGTATCGGCAACGGCGGCATTAATGTTGGAGGTTAACTCGGATTTGTCCTATCGCGACGTGCAGCATATCCTAGTAGAAACGGCGCAGAAAACCGATGCGGAAAATCCGGACTGGGTGCAGAATAAAGCGGGATATTGGGTGAATCCGAACTATGGATTTGGCGCAATTTCCGCCGAGGATGCGGTAGAAGCGGCGGCGAATTGGACGCCTGTTGCGCCAGAAGTTTCGGTGAAATCCACTTGGCAAACCGTAAATGCGGCGATTCCCGATTACGAACCCGATCGCCTGTTGGGTGAAGAGGTGGCCAACCTGTTGCAACGGGAACCGGAAACCCTGAGTGAGACCGAACGAGAAATGCTGCGATCGCGCGATCGCATCGAGAACGATCGCTATGTGGAATCCGCGATCGCGATCGAAGAGGATATTCAAGTGGAGTGGGTAGAAGTGGTATTCGATGCCAGTCATACCTACCGAGGCGACTTGAAAGTAGAATTGATATCGCCAGATGGGACAGTATCCCAATTGAGCGATCGGCATGGCGACCCCAACGATAACTATGACAATTGGGTGTTTACCTCAGCGCAACACTGGGGAGAATCCTCACAAGGGGAATGGAAACTGCGAGTTTCTGATGAATGGGGGAACGAAGTTGGGAATTGGAACGGGTGGAAACTCAACTTTTTCGGCACAGAAACGCCGACAACGGTGAACGTGACTGCCACCGATGGCGATGCTACAGAAGACGGGAATGCCGGACAATTTGTGGTGACGCGAGAAGGGGGAAATCTGGCGCGATCGCTCACCGTAGAGTATCAGATGAACGGTACTGCCAGCAACGGCAACGACTATCAGGAACTCCCCGAAACCATCACCTTTGCACCGGGTCAAACCTCCGTCACCATTGGGGTTAATCCGATTCACGATTATGAATTGGAAGGAAACGAGACTGTAGAGATTAGCTTACGGGATCTGCCCGGATATCGGGTAGGAGAAAACACTGATGCGATCGGCACCATTACCGATAGTACAATTACAGACCGTTACGGTTCCTTCGTTTACGTCAATCCTGCCAACGGCCATCTATATCTGTTAAGCGAACCCGACACCTGGTTAGGCGCACAAAACCAAGCAGAAGCAGTGGGTGGAAATCTGGTTTCCATTAACACCGCTGACGAACAGCAGTGGATTGTAGATACTTTTGGCACCAGTCAAGTTTTTCATATTGGCTTGACAGATAGTGAAATGTATGGTAATCAAGAGGGAGATTTTAAATGGGTAAATGGCGACCCGATAACCTACGAAAACTGGAAGCAAGGAGAACCCAACAATAGTCCATTTCTCCCAGAAGGTGAAGACTTTAGCGTTATAAATCAGCACGTAGATGGGAAATGGAATGACCGCACTTATATCGGAAACTTCCCTGGCATCATCGAAATTGACCCGGCACAACTCGAACAACCCATTGTCAATATCATGGTCACGGATTCCCTAGCGGGAGAAGATGGCAATGCGGGACAAATCGTGTTTCAGCGCATTGGCAACTTAGACCAAAGCTTGAGCGTGAATTACACCTGGGGTGGGGATGCAACCAATGGCAGCGACCTTCAAACCTTAAGCGATAACATCATCATTCCTGCCGGTGAAACCTTAGTCACCCTGCCGATAATTGCCCTTCCCGATGATGAAATCGAAGGCAACGAAACCCTCGTGGTTAACTTAGCAGAGGGTGACTATGAAAACGGCACCCACTCCAGCGGTCACATCATCATCACCGACCAAAATCCCATCAATCGGATTGCCAACGAAGTTATTGGGCGCGACGTTTCCTTATTCGAACATTGGATGGAACGCTGGCAAAATGGCGAAACCTTAGAGCAACTGCGTCCGGAAATTGTTCAAGCGGCAGTTGATGGACAAGGGAACAATGAAGCCCAACAAAAAATCGCTGAATTTTATCAGGAACTCTTAGGACGAGAAGCGGAAACCACAGAGATTGCTTACTGGCAAAATCAATTAGAAACAGGTGCCACCCTGTCACAAGTGCGGCAAGAGATAGAAGGCGCAGACCTTATCGATACCACCAGCTACGTTTACACCAATCCGGTGACGGGAAATCGCTATTTCCTCACCACCCCCGACACTTGGCTAGGCGCACAAGAACAAGCGCAGGCACTTGGCGGCAACCTTGTCACCATTGACGATGCCGATGAGAATCAATGGCTGTTTGATACTTTTGGTGGTGGCCGAAAGTTGATTGGGTTAAATGATAGCCCAATTTATGGCAATACCGAGGGGAATCATCAGTGGGTGAGTGGAGATTCAGCCACATTCCTAAACTGGCGTAGTACACCGGATAACAAACTTCATACTCCTGAAGGGGAAGACTTCACCGAGACCAATGTTTATGGTGTTGGCACGTGGAATGATCTGCCGAGTCAACAGAATGGGATTCGACCCGGTATCGTGGAAATTCTAGCACCCATTGCCGATCGCTCATGGATTCGGCAATTAGGCACCGTCAACTCCGACCAATCGCGTGGCGTTGTCGTAGATAGCGATGGAAACGTTTACATTGCTGGTGCCACTAGCGGTTCTCTTGATGGCAACACCAATGGCAGCGGCATTAATGCTAACTTTTCCGATCCCTTCCTCACCAAATACGACGTCGAAGGCAATAAACTCTGGACGCGCCAATCGGGTTCGACCGGAACTGACTACTACAACGGCATCGCCAACGACTCATCAGGCAATCTTTATACCGTTGGTTACGATGATGGCCCAGGTCAGAATGGCAGTGGCGATATCACTCTGACAAAATGGGATAGCGAGGGTAATCAACTGTGGAGTCAATTTATTGGCACCGCTGCCCATGATTGGGCCAGTGGCATCACCGTCGATAATGCGGGTCATGTGTATATTTCCGGTTATTCTCAACCTTGGTCAACACCGGGTATTTCCGATGCCTTACTTGCGAAATACGACAGCAATGGCAATCTGATTTGGCAGCAAACGCTAGGGTCTGACGGTGAAGACATGGCGCGTTCTGTAGTGACGGATGCTGCTGGAAACGTTTACATTGCTGGCGTCACCACAGGGAACCTGGATGGCAATACCAATGCTGGCAGCACCGATATCTTCCTGACCAAATATGACGCTTCTGGTGCCAAACTCTGGACGGAACAACTGGGAACCCCTGCCGCAGACGGTTACGTTTACATCCCCAATGTGGGCGGAGAATATCGCCGCAACGTTCAATTAGGCATTGACAGCGAGGGGAATATTTACCTCTCCGGCACTACCGAAGGCGACCTCAACGGCAACACCAATGCCGGACGTCAAGATGCTTTCTTGGTGAAATACAACCCCAACGGCACTCAACTGTGGACGGAACAAGTAGGAACCGCAGGGGATGACCGAGGTTGGGGTGTCACCGTCGATCGCAATGGCAGGATCCATTGGACTGGCACCACCCAAGGGTCTCTCAACGGTCAACCGCATTTCGGCAGTAACGATACCTTTGTCACCACATTGGATAGCGACGGCAACTTTATCAACAGCCGCATCATCGCTACCGCCAACGACGATTTCGTTCAAGATATTACCAGCGATCGCTCCGGTAACATTTACACCACTGGCAACAGCACGGGTTCCGTCGCCAACACCAACGCGGGCAATTATGACGCCTGGGTGTCCAAAAACACCTTTGTCAACATCGGGTCAATTATTAGCGACGAACCCACAAACCTCATCCAAAATGGCGACTTTGAAGCTGTTGATGTGAGTGGCTTGTTGCAAACATACAATGATGCAACTCTACCAGACGGATTTGGTTGGTCACTTTCCAACGCCAATATAGACCTGAAAAACCTGTCGTGGAGTGGCGTATCGGGAACCAGCAACCCAGATAGTATTGACCAAAGCTTAGATATTGACAGCGATGCAACTCTGTCGCAAACCTTTACCACCGAAGTCGGTCAGACTTATGAGTTAAGTTTCTGGTACGCGCACAACCCAACTGTGCAAAATGAGTCATCCACAGGATATATCGACGTTACGGGTAACAATTCTCTACTCTCAACTACTCTGACCCACGATCTTCCATCAACTCTAGACAATCTCCAGTTTGTCAAATACACTTCCACTTTTACTGCCGACAGCAACAACACCACCCTGTCATTCCAGGGAGATGCGGCGAATGGTGGAACCGGGTTTGTCATTGATGACGTGCGGGTTGTCCCCGTCACCGAGTTAAACTATGAAGACTTTAGCTCCCTAGAAGGACTCAACCTCATCGGTAGCGCGGCACAACTCGGCGACACACTCCGCCTGACCCCGAAGAACCGGACAAGCGGCTCTCAAGCTGGAGCAGTGTGGCACGCGACGCCGCAATCGGTGGAAGATGGTTTTGAGACTACTTTCCAATTCCAGATTAACGATTTGGCAGGTTCCGGTGGAGATGGTTTTGCTTTTGTTATTCAAAATAGCAGTGCCGATGCGATCGGTGGTGGGGGAGGAACCCTGGGCTATAGCGGCATCTATAATAGCCTCGCGGTGGAATTCGATACCTATGATAACGACGACCCCGGCACCCATGACCCGAGTGACAATCATCTGAGCGTTCACACCGGCGGCACAGGACGAAACAGTGTGGGTATCACGCCTCTGGGTGTCACGAGCGATATTCCCAATATGTCCGATGGGGAAGTCCACACGGTTAAGGTGAAATACATCCCCGGCACCCTGCAAATTTTCATGGATGACCTATCTACCCCGGTTTTAACCGTGCCAGGAGACTTAGGGACGACCTTAGATTTAGATAATGGCAACGCTTGGGTTGGGTTTACCGCAGCCACAGCCGCAGCATGGGAAAATCACGATATCCTCAACTGGACATTCTCCAATCCACCCGCACCCGAGAACAATCCACCCACCGTCACCACCTCCAACCTCACCCTCACAGGTGCCACAGAAAACGCCGGATTTACCGTCACTCACGCGGACTTGGTAGCGGCGACGGGTGCCGCTGATGCAGATGGCGACGCTCTCACGTTCCGCATCCAAACCGTCGGTTCCGACATTCCCACCAAAAACGGTCAACCCGTAGAAGCGGGTGTGACAACCTTATCCGCAGGTGAGGCGATCGTGTGGACGCCCACCACCGTCGGCAACGCGCAACCGGCATTCACCGCCACCCTCACCGATGGCAAAGTCACAGTGGCAACCCCAGTCACCGTCAGCGTTGACGTGAATCCCGTCACCGTCAGCATCGAAGCAACCGACCCCGATGCCACAGAAGGCAGCGACCCCGGCGAATTCACCTTTACACGCACGGGAGATACCAGCACTCCGATGACGGTGAACTTCACCATCGAACCGTCAATCCATTGGGGGCGTCCGCAAGCGGGTAACGGCACCGACTACGAAACAATTCCCACCAGCATCACCATTCCGGCGGGTGAAACTTCCATCACCTTGACCATTACCTCTCTGGAAGACACAGAAACAGAATGGCCCGAAACCGTGAGGCTGAAACTTGCTGAAGGTAATGGCTACGAAATCAACAGCAGCGAACACCTGGATACGGTGGTCATTTGGGACAATGAAATCCCGAAATTACGGCTTTACGCAGAATGGTACACCGGTCAACCGACGAATTTCCATCGAGAATCCTATACCTCGGAATCTGGAAATAACGAACACTTCCTGTTGCGTCGAATCGGCAGTTTGGAAGAAGATTTAACCGTCTACTACTCTCTACCGGGAACCGCAACCAATGGAGAAGACTACGAAGAACTCCCCGGCAGCATTACCATTCCTGCCGGTCGGCGTGATGTCTATTTCACGTTTATCCCGATTGATGATAGTGAAGTGGAAGGGGACGAGACGGTAGAATTGACTCTGACCCCAGATCCAACCTATACGTTTATGAACCATCAAGGTCGGATTTGGGATCGGATTCCCGTGACTCTTGTGGATAATGACGATAAACCTACGGTCGAGATTACCGTCAGCGATAATCAAGCCTCTGAATCCGGCGATCCGGGTCAATTCACCATTAGCCGCACGGGAGATACCACCAATCCGTTAACAGTGGATTACTGGATTTCTACCGGGTGGTGGCATAAAGCCAAAAACGGGATCGATTATGAAGCTATCCCAGAAAGCATCACGATTCCAGCCGGTGAATCTTCCATCACCATTGACATCAATCCCATTGATGACAGTGAACTCGAAGAAGATGAAATTGTCGATATCTACTTAAAGAGCAATCCCAACTATGCGATGAGTGCGTACTACGCAAAGTTGAAGATTCTCGACAATGAAACTCAATACCTAGAGTCGCAGCAACAGTTCGGCACTTCAGCGGAGGACGTTGCCAATAGCGTCGCTGTGGATAGTGCGGGCAACACTTACACTGTCGGTCACACTTCTGGCAACTTAGGCGGAACCAATGCCGGTGGTAGCGATGGGTTTATCGTCAAGCGCGACAGCAGTGGTAACGAACTGTGGGAGATTCAATTGGGAACTGCTGGCGATGATGAAGCCAAACAGATTGCGGTGGATAGTGCCGATAATTTATACGTTCTCGGATGGAGTGGGGATCCGTCAAATAGCTGGATTGCCAAATACGACAGCAACGGCACTCAACTGTGGCAAAACCCCCTGGGTAGTGCGGGTTATGACATTACCAACGGTGCTTTAACCCTTGGCAATGACGGCAGTTTGTACGTGACGGGGCGCACCACTGGCGATATCGATGGCACGAACCAAGGCGCAACCGATACCTGGGTTGCCAAATACGACAGCGATGGTATCCAAACTTGGGTGAAACAGTTGGGTACTACCGATGAAGATGAAGCCCTGGGAATTACTGTAGACAATAACGACAACGTTTACATCACCGGCGAAACCAAAGGATCTTTAGCCGGAACCCGCGAAGGGGATGGAGATGCGTGGGTTGCCCAGTTAGACAGCAGTGGCAATTTGCAATGGCAAACCCAGTTGGGAACCACTGCAGTGGATGTTGCCCGCAGCGTTGCTGTGGATAATAACGGTCACGTTTATCTGGGGGGTCAAACCTTTGGGTGGTTAGGCGAAACCTATCTCGGCGATCCAGATGACTGGGTAGGCGATCGCGATGCTTGGTGGGCAGGAATTCACGGCGACAAGTCCGGTTTAGGCGGCACTTACTACGGCAATGGCGATGCCTGGGTTGCCCAATTAGATAGCACCACTGGCAGCATCAATTGGAAGCGACTGTTAGGCACCACAAATGCCGACAGTGGCACTACGGTAGTTGCCGATAGTTTGGGTAATGTTTACCTAACCGGAACCACCGAAGGTCAACTCGGCGACGCTCAATTTGGCGCTGACGATATCTTCCTCGCTAAATACAACGTCGATGGCGCGTTGCAGTGGAAACAACAATTCGGCAGCGACAGCAATGATGTGGTTAATGACATGATTTTGGATATTACCGGCATCTATCTTGCAGGTGACACCACCGGCGATTTAGAGGGTTCTAATCTCGGCGAAGAAGATGCCTGGATGATGAAGTTGTCATAGTACCGGCAAAGGGCACGGCATTGCCGTGCCCCTACGTTCAAATCTTTGTTTACTCCCCCAAAAAAGTCATGGATTATAATTCATTTGTAACAATTGCTAACCAATCTTTTTCCTTTGAAGAAGTCTGCCAAATGCTGAAAGTGTCTGGCGGCTTGCAACGAATGCTCAGCGACCTCAAGCAGCACTACGTTCTCACCCAAGAACTGAAAAATCGTTCCGACATCAAGGCCACTAAATTCAAAATTAACGAGGCGATTTCCAATTTTACCCGACAAGCCAATCTCCTGAATCCCAGCAAGTTTAACGAATGGCTCTCGAAAAATAATCTAACTTATGATGAGCTTTGCGAGCAACTGGCGTTTGGGATTAAAGTGGAGAAGCTGAAGATAGCGATCGCCCAGCCGGATATCGAAAAACGGTTTGAGGAACAACAAAAATTGTGCGATCGCGTAGTGCTTTCTCGAATCTTCGTTAAAGATAAAGAAACCGCGACTGAACTTAAAGCGCAATTGGAGAGCGATCGCAGTCAATTTGAAGCGATCGCCAAAGAAAAAACCCTTCTCGATGAAGATAAAGCCGTTGGCGGTATGGTGGGTACGGTACGAATCGGTCAACTGCCGGTACCCCTGCGAGAACCCCTCAAAGATGCCAAACCTGACGAAATTATCGGCCCAGTGGATTTAGACGGACGATATTGCTTGTGTTGGGTACGCGATCGCTTACCTGCCTCTATAGACGACCCCATCATCCAGCGAGAACTTCGCGAAGTATTGTTTCAAGAGTGGTTGCAAAAACAACTAAAACAAACGACTCTTCGCTTAGATTAATCAACTAGGGTGGGCATTGCCCACCCTATGTTTTATTGATATTTAATGATAGAAGAAATACGGTATATATATACAAACCTACAATGACCAGATTTGTTCACGACCAATTTGCCAAACAATATTTAGAAGAATTGCTCAGTGCATTAGGACAAGTACAA
>NZ_JAJENT010000272.1:0-7695 GCF_035615515.1 Phormidium sp. CCY1219 | reverse complement strand
ACTTGGACGACAACAGTGCGGTGGTAGAAGGTGGTGCTTTTGCTTTCGGGAAAAATACCTTTACTAAGGTTTCCTTCGAGACTTACACCACTGACTATAGCTCAACCTCTGCCGTATATTCCTTCTCGGCTACAGACTAAACGCCGCTAAGACATCGGGGAAAAGGAGACGATCGCCAGGAATTAAACAGATTAACTTGGCATATGACTCCTTTTCTCCGAGAAGCGCGATCGGGTTTTTGCTGAGGACAACTATCCGGAGCAATTTGACCCGCGATCGTTCCTCAAACCCCGCAAAACTGATGATGGTTTCCGACCTACATTATTTGGAGGTCGTTGCTGAGAAACCCGCCAGTGCAAGACGGTTCCTTGACGCCGTACTACACTTACTACCAAAACGATTTCGCGAACCTGTCTCTGAAAACGGATATTGACCTAAACAACAATAGTGCAATTGTTGAAGGGGAATCTTTAGCTTTTGGAGAAAATACCCTCACAAAGATTTATTTCTGCCCATTGACCACTGATTGGCTGTCGTTTTCTCGAGTTTATTCTTTCTCGGTAAGTAACAGCGATCGCTCGGGGGAGTAACTCTCCAAACACCCATCAATCCTCTCATATGCCTAAGCCGCTAGAAGCTTAACTCTTGAAGCTTTAGTGGCTTTTGCAAATGGCTTTTTCAGCCATTGGGAGCGCGGATGATGTCCCTTACAACAGATTTGGAGAAATAATCACCATGAATATAGTAGATTTAGAGTATTTGAATTCGGTCAGCCAAGACAATCAGCTCGCAGGGGGCTTGTGGGCTTATGCGGATGCAACCACGATCGCTGTTTCAGGGTTTGGCTCAGGTTCGGCGATCGCAGTGGCATCGGGTGAATCCACCTCGACCAGCAGCGAAGCATCGGTGTGGGTTTACTCCGGGGATAAATACAGCATTACGGACTCTTTTGCTGAAGGCTCTGCTTACGCCCAGACGGGTTTTCACACCAGTAGCTTCACAGCTACCAGTCAGTCTTTATCTGTTTATTCCTTCTAAGAAAGATATGTACTCGTGCAAAAATAATTGCAGATGGTAGGGTGGGCAGAGAGAGCCACTCTCAGAGGTGCCGATCGCGCATCTGTTCTCGAACTGCCCACTCTACAAACTCCAGTTTCCATTCAACCACAGCAAGAGCAGACCACCCGATCGGGAGATAAATCACAATGCCTACTCCATTCGATCCCACAATTCTCGACAATGCCGAGAGCAGCAGCGCTTCAGTGAGTGCCATTTCGGTGGTAGATGAACATGGTGCGGCGAGTGCCAGTGAGGCAACTGCCACGACTCCCACGGGCGAAACGGAAAGCGCGATCGCCCAGGAGTTTGTGCCGGAGGCAACTTCAAGCAGTGCCAGCGGGGAAGCGATCGCCTCTAACCAGGGCGCACAAGCCCATGTGACGATCGCAACTCCTGCCGAGGATAGCACTGACAATCCCACTGATGCTGGCGACGATAGCACTTCCGAAACAAATAACACCGATACTATTCTTCCCACTTCTGGGAGTCAAAGCAGTAGCAGCAGCGCGCAAACCAGCAACTCAGGGACAAGCGCCAGTAGTGCCACGGCTTCCGCCACTCCTACGGAAAGCAACGCCAGTGCTTCTACAGACACTCCCGCTAACAATCCACAAAGCAGCAGTGCTAGCACTGCCAGTGGATCGGGAGAAACCCCCTCCAGCGAGGCCACAAGTGAGACAGGGCTGTCATCCACCCCTGAGCCGGAGACTCCCCCGGGGGAGAGCAAGAGTGAGAGTACCTCTGCCCCACCCCCAACTGAGCCGGAACCCCCTGCCACGCCGAATTCTGGCGAGAGCATCTCTTCTGGCAGTGCTTCCTCGACGGTGAATGACACCGGTGCGGAAAGTAGTAGCGAGGCGATCGCCACTTCCCCCACCGGAGAAACCACCACCACTCAGGCGTCGGATTTCACCCCAAACGGCACTTCCGCCGAAAGCACCGCCACTGCATCCACCTCGGATGTCCCTGCTGCCGATAGCACAGCCTCTACCTCCCCTGCTGAGACTGAAACCTCTTCGCCTTCTATATCGATCGCGATTCCCACACTTCCGCCTTTGCCAACAGTCAGTGTGCCGAACAATGCGATCGACTTCCAGTCTGAGGCAGACTCGGAGCTATCCGACTCCCTCTCGGAAACATTATTGTTTGTCTTACTTGCCGGATCGGCACAGAATGATGAAATCCTGGGGAGTGCTAGCAGTGACGACATTCAAGGCAACAGTGGAGAAGATTACCTGCGGGGAATGGAGGGTGCCGATCGCCTCCTCGGTGGGGCAGATGCCGATATTCTGAATGGGAATATGGGTGATGATACTGTCGAAGGTGCAGATGGCAACGATATCCTTCGCGGGGGACAAGATAATGACTGGCTGATTGGCGGTCAGGGTGACGATTTCTTGGTGGGCGATTTTGGTACCGATACTCTGATTGGCGGTTCGGGGGCGGATTGGTTTGGATTGAGAGTCGAAACTGCCGTCACTGACGTGCTACAGGCAGATGCGATCGCCGATTTCAATCGAGCTGAAGGCGATAAAATTGCGTTAAATCCGGGGTTTTCTCTCGATAACCTCAGTTTTGAAGTGTTTGATTTCAATGGCGATGGCAATGCGGATTCTACGCTTATTCAAATCAACGACAACGGCTACTTAGGTGTGGTTATCAATACCGTTGATGCCAACGGAACCACCACTTTGACGGTTGCTGATTTCATCAGGATTCCCGACAATTTGCTTGAAATTGGATGAGATGAAAAGCCAAAGGAGCAAGCCAAACGATGATGAATTTATCCCAAGCAGGCATCGAGGCAAATGAAGTTGTTGACTGGCTAAAAAAAGAGCTTCAAATTCAGCCGATTTTGCAAAATATTTTACATCAAAAAATCATCGCAAAAACGGCTGGAGAACGGGGCGTTACAGTGAGTGATGAGGAAATTCAAGCCGAAGGCGATCGCTTTCGGCTTGAATATCGTTTGGAAAAAGCCTCCGATACGTTAGCTTGGCTGGCTGAACGCACGATCTCGGCCAATGAGTGGGAAGCGGGGATTCGCGATCGCCTGCTGAAAAAAAAGTTGGCGGTTGCCTTATTTGACAAAGAAGTAGAAAAATTTTTCGCCGAACATCGCCTCGAATTCGATAAAATCCTCCTTTATCAAATCATTGTCCCTTACGAAAAAGTCGCTCGGGAAGTTCTCTATCAAATCGAAGAACAGGAAATTAGCTTTTATGAAGCGGCGCATCTCTACGATATGGACGAACGCCGTCGCCTTCTGTGCGGATGTGAAGGCAAAATCCCGCGATCGCGTTTGCAACCCGACATCGCCCCCGCAGTCTTCAGTACGCCCCTTCACGAAATCGTCGGACCGCTGAAAACCGATCTCGGCTATCATCTATTTTTAGCCGAGGAGTTGATTCGCGCCGAACTCACCTCGGAAATTCGCCAACAAATTATCGATCGCCTGTTTGCCCAGTGGCTCAGCATGGAACTGAACTACACGCTCCACAACCAACAACTCTAAGCGCGGCACATCCGCCTTCACCTTACTTATACTTTGCCCCCTGGCTCCTGTAGCACATCCGCAGATTAAAATCTCCCGTTACACCCATTTTAGACCCGCCTACGCGGGCTATTTTTTTGGCGGTCAATTTGCATCGGGAAAGGCGGGGGGTCACGCCCCCGAGGGGGAATTCCCCTGGGCAAAGGGGATCCGTCGGCGAACCGGATGAGCAGGATCCGCCATCAGTTTCCCGGATCCAGAGGCGTCCCATCAATTACCAATTAACAATCCAACTTTCTAGCATTTTCAATTCTCAATTTGAAATTCTTCCATTTTTCCCCTTTCGTGGATATGGAGACTCCACATCGGTGAGGTTGTGGATCGATTTTGCTTGTTGCAAAAACTTTAAACTTTAATTATACTTCAGATGGCGTCAAACAACAACAATATTATTGCCTAAAACATTAATTTTTGTAAAATCAGTGTTACCGTGGCTTCAGTAATACTACGTAAACATGGAGTTTTGCCGAGCCGAGTCGGAAAATTCTCAATCGGGTGAGTTGGCTCTCAAGCGAAACGCCCGTGTAGACTAGAATTTCAGGGACTAATACCCAACCGGATAATTTTTTCAAACGGGGAAATCGTCGCTCGTCTTCTCAATAAGCCCCGGAGGCAGGTGCAGATTAAATCCTCTGGAGCTATTGATAAAAAAGAGTTACAGCAATTTTTGTCTCTAAACCTATTGAGAGGGTTGTGTCGCAAATAACATCCGAAATATTACGGTTTTTATACCGAAAGACATACTGCGGAAGCCAGAGAGATTTACTAACACTGAGGCAGATATACCGAGCGAAGGATTCCTTACTGGCTCTAATTATGATGCAATAGCAATAAGTCAGCCAAGAAGCCGCTTGGCGATCGTGCTGTTTAAAGGGGTGAAAATGCATTGAAAACCGCGCAGGTGAAGTGTCCTAGACTGGATCGATTGAAACTGTTCTACGATTCGTTTAGGGTTCCAAGTTCTGTGGCTCAGATAGCCGGGGCAATCTCTGGCCACATTACCCATATAAACTGAAAATTGTATCTAAGTTTTTTAATTAATCAAACCGACGGTCGATCGCCGTCAACTGTAAGACATCGGGATGGGGAGGCTCATTTATGACAGGAATGTTGGGGATAAACAAACAATCCCAACCCAGCTTTTCGGGGACACCGGGCGCAGACAGCCAAAGTGTGGTGATGCAGCTTGTAGGGGAAATGGATATCGAACCTACAGTCGCGTCGCAGTTAAAGGAATCCTGTCAGGGGAGTGCGTTCGAGTTAGGAGACGAACTCTTATCAATCCGGGATGTCAGTGAAACCGAGGAGACCGAGCGACAAGAAAAGCGGGAAATTTACGCGATCGAGCGCGGTCGGGTACGGTTGCTGGCGTTCGATCCCGATCGCGGACGAGAAGTCTGTGCAATGGTTCTCGAAGCCGGCGATATCTTTGGCGCGGATCGATGTTTGCACTCAGATGTCCAGGGATATCGGGCGATCGCCGCCACAACCGGTGAGATTTCGCGTCTCGATCTGGGGCAACTGGAGTCTTACCGCGATCGCGCGCCGGAACTCTATACCTATTTGCAGCAACAAACCGCACAACGGCAACGGCAAATTTTTCTCAAAACTGTCACCGAATTGCGTAGCCTATCCAGCCATCAACTGCGGGAACTATTGTCCTTGTTTACCGAGCGAGAAATTGCTGCCAGATCCGCCTTAGCCGAAGCCACCCCGGAAGAATCGGGTCGCTTTTGGTTGCGTCGCGGCGAGATAGAAGCAACCGCTGAGGAAACAGACCCGCCGGGGATTGCAGAGAGCTGGGGGTATCCGGAACAAACTCCCCGGGATTGTGTTGCACAAACAGAGCTACAAATCTTCCAACTGCCCGCTGAATACTGGGAACAAGCCAAAGCGATCGCCCCAGTTCTCGACCGGAAGTGGCAAGAAAAAACCGAAGGGAACGGTCACGCTGGCCCCGTGGCGGCACCCATGAGGCGGCGATCGGCCACACCGATTCCTGCGCCGACGCCCCCCGCACCCAAAGCCGCAGAGGGTTCTCCCGAGTCACCGGGCGATCGCCAAGAAGACAGCGACGGATCGGAAGGGGTAATTTTTCCCAAACCCCTCAAGCGTCAAGTCCTCGACCTTCTGGCTCGCTATCCGCACTTGCGCCAGCAGTCCTCCTCCGATTGTGGTGCCGCCTGCATTGCCATCATTGGCCGCTATTGGGGCAAGCGCTTTAGTATAAACTACCTGCGGGAACTGTCTGGCGTGGGGCGCTCTGGCGCTTCTCTCAAAGGCTTAGCCAAAGCCGCCGAAAAGGTGGGATTCCACGCCAGACCGGTGCGCGCCTCCCTGAGTCGCCTCGCGGAACAGAGCAATCCCTGGATCGCTCACTGGCAGGGAATTCACTATGTAGTGGTGTACAAAGTCCAAAGCAAACGAATCTTAATCGCCGATCCGGCGGCGGACAAGCGATGGGTGCCGCGATCGGAATTTCTCTCCAGTTGGACCGGGTACGCTTTGCTGCTCGATCCCACCGAGCGACTGCAAAATGCCGAAGAAACGCAACAACGTACCCTCAGCAGCTTCTTCCGCGTGCTGTGGCCCTATCGTTCCGTAGGCTTGCAGATTATTATCGCCTCGGTGCTGATTCAGCTCTTTGGGTTGGTCACTCCTTTATTTACCCAAATCATTCTCGACCAAATCGTGGTCAACAAAAGTATCAATGCTTTGCATGTGATTGCGGTGGGGGCGTTACTGTTTGGGATCGGGAAAATCGCCTTATCCACTACTCGGCGATACCTGCTCGATTACTTTTCCAACCGCCTTGACCTGACTTTGATTGCCGGGTTTATCAATCATACCCTGCGACTGCCCCTGAAATTTTTTGAATCGCGCCGGGTGGGGGATATCATCACTAGGGTGCAGGAAAACCAAAAAATTCAGCGGTTTTTGATCCGACAAGTGGTGTTGGCTTGGTTGAATTTTCTCACCGGATTTGTATATTTGGGGCTGATGCTGTATTACAACTGGCGTCTGACTTTGTTGGTGTTGGCGATTATTCCCCCGATCGCGATTTTGACCTTAGTGGCGACGCCGTTTTTGCGGAAAGTCTCCCGGGAAGTGTTTAATGCCACCGCCGAACAAAACTCCTCACTGGTGGAAATGATGACCGGTGTATCTACGGTAAAAGCTGCCGCCGCCGAGCGCGAGTTGCGCTGGCGCTGGGAAGACCATTTAACCAATTCTCTCAATGCGCGATTTCGCGCCCAGAAATTGGCCAATGGTTTGCAAGCCAGCAGCGGAATTATTAATAGTATCGGCAGCATTGCTTTACTGTGGTATGGGGCGATGCTGGTGATTCAAGGAGAACTCACCATCGGTCAGTTGGTGGCGTTTAACATGATGATTGGCAAGGTAATTAGTCCGATTTTGGCTTTGGTGAAACTATGGGATGAGTTGCAAGAAGTGTGGATTTCTGTGGAGCGACTCAATGATGTACTTGCCACCGAACCGGAAGAAAAAGTGGGCAGCCGCATGTTGGTGCTGCCGAAACTGAAGGGCGAGGTGAGTTTGGAACATGTCACCTTTCGTTACAGTGAAGACCAAGAGAGCAATACGTTAGAAAATATTTCCTTTGCGGTCAAACCCGGGCAAACGGTTGCCCTGGTGGGACGCAGCGGGTCGGGGAAAAGTACCCTGGTTAAGTTGCTACAAGGATTGTACGAACCGAATAGCGGACGAATTGCTATTGACGGGCACGATTTGCGTCATATTTCACCCCAGTCTTTGCGATCGCTTCTCGGGGTAGTGCCGCAAGAATGTTTCTTGTTTTCCGGCACGATTGTGGACAATATTACGCTTTATGCCGATGATGTGCCTCTGGATAAAGTGGTGGAAGTGGCTAAGTTGGCGGAAGCCCATGCATTTATTCAACAGATGCCTTTGGGATACAATACTCAGGTGGGCGAACGGGGCGCGTCTCTGTCTGGGGGACAGCGACAGCGAGTCGCGATCGCCCGGGCGTTGTTGGGCAATCCGCAGATTTTAATTTTGGATGAGGCGACCAGTTCTCTGGATACCGAGTCGGAACGTCG
>NZ_JAJENT010000271.1:0-8182 GCF_035615515.1 Phormidium sp. CCY1219 | reverse complement strand
CCTGGCGGTTGATTCTGTGAGGGTTGATTCGGGGGAGGTTGTTGATTCCCTGGCGGTTGATTCTGTGAGGGTTGATTTGATGCGGGTTGTTGCGGCGCGGGTTGTTGTGGCGCAGGTTGCTGATTTGGCGCAGGTTCTTGTGGCGCAGGTTGAGAGGCGATCGCGGTGGTAATGTTAATTCGCCCGCGATTGGTGGATTGTAGAAAGGTACCGCTGGCGATCGCATCGCTTCCCGTCACGATCGCACCCTGACTTCCATTGCGACTTGCATCGCCGACTACAAACGGTGTTTCTCCATTTCCGCCGTGGCGAATGGTAATCGAACCGATACCCTGTTCCCCGGCGGTGGAAATGGCGATCGGATTGCCATTGCGATCGCTAAAATTGCCGATAATGCGGAGAAATCTGCCGGTGGAGATTTCCACAGTTCCCCCCGGGCGATCGCTACCGCCGCGCGCATCAATCGATATCGCTTCAATATCGGCAGATGAATTCAAAATTACATTCCCGCCATTGGAGACAATTTCACCTGCTTGAATCCCAATTCCCGTCGCATTACTATTCGGGGCACTCAAGCGAATATTCCCGCCGCCGGAATGAATCCCGCCACTATTGGCAGATACCTCAATTCCGCCCCCCGCCGAACCATTTGCCGTTAGGGTAATTGGCCCATTGTTGGTTTGAATCCGGCGATTCACTGCAATGCGGTTGCCCGCTTCTGCATTTAACCCAATCCCATTGGTAGCGATATTGACTGCGGCGTTAAAAGTAATATCATTGTCTGCTTGTAGGGTGACATTTGAGGTAGCATTATTAATCAATTCCACATCAATCCTGCTAGAAGAATCTGGCGTATCCCGAAATTCATCTACTTGGGTTAAATCCGTGGTATTTCCGCCACTGCTGACAATTTCAATATCGCTCGGATCGAGTAATAAGGTTCCGGAGATTCCGTGGGTAGCGAGGGTATTTACTGTGCCATTAAATTCTAAAAATTCGCGCCCGGAGATTTCTACAAATCCGCCGTTTTGGGGTTGATAATTTGCCGTCGGATTCGCCCCTCCTCGAGCGGTAATGCTGCCATAAAATTGGGTAATGTTATTCCCCCAGAGAACCGCTGTGCCGCCGTTGCCATTGTCGATCGCATCTAAATTTATGTGAGAATTGCGATCGACGAGAGTGTGAGAAGCTTGCAGTTGCTCTGGGGTGCCCCCGCCGATGTCGCCGCCGACGAGTACCTTGCCGCCGCCCTGGGTTCCAGAGGCATTGATTGTAGCGTCAAATAGAGCGACGCGATTTCCCATGATGCTGGCGTTTCCGCCGAGGTTAATATTTCCGCGCCCGCCAGACACATCTAGGGTTCCGGAGGCGATCGCGTCCCCGGTTTGCGGATCGACACTGACGCCGGATCCGGCAATTAAAATGGTGCCATCGGGGTTCACTCGGGCGCGATCGGCGTGCATCCCCTCGCCCCCTGTGAGCAATTCGGGCAATGAGAGCGGCGCAATATTAGAGTTGAGTGAGGAATCCGCATCATGTGAGTTTACTTCTAAACTGAGGAGATGATGGGGTTGAGAAATGCGAACCAGATTTTCGCCTGGAATGGCGGCGATGGTGATATTTCCCCCAGGCGCAGACAAAGTGCCCGCATTGAGAACGCTACCGCCGAGTAAGGTTAAATTGCGTTGGGGTTGTACGGATAAATGAGCAAAATTGGCGATCGCCCCTGCTGCGTCGGGAAATGCAAAGCGCGACGGTTCACCTACCAATTCTCCCCATTGATTGTCCCCGATCGCGCGAAACCAATTCCCATTCTCGAACCCTATTCCCGTAGCGCTGGTGGCGAAAAAGTCACCGGGTACGTTTAATCGCGCATTTGGACCGAATAAAATGCCTGTAGGATTGGTTAAAAATAGGTTAGCATTGCCTCCCGTCACCTGAATTAACCCGTGAATTCGCGATGCATCGCCTCCCACCACGCGCCCGACAATATTTTCTAGGGAAGGATTGGACTGAAAGTTAGCAATCTCGCCGGGGTTTACGTTAAATCGTTCGAAACTATGAAAAAGATTTGCCCCATCTGATGACAATTGCCCGCCGTGGATATCAAACTGATTGCCGTTTGTGGTTACTTGGGTATTGGTTCCGTCCACTGCAGGGGCGATCGCTTGGGCGTGGGCATCGGTTTGCCCGCTAAAGATGAGGGCAAACAGCAGGGGAAACGACCATCCGACTCCAAACTGATTCTTTTTCATCATTCTTTTAACAGCGTTTTCCGAGTAGCTTTAGGGTTCGGGCAAGCATTCGGGGGGGGGAGGAACGATAGTCGCCCATCCGGTGGGGAATGCCTGGTAAGGGGAATGCGATCGCCCCCCTACTAACCAGCGAGGGCTTATCTTCAATTGGTGTTTCTTATTTTAGTTTACCACCTGCTTGTTAGGACCTAACATTTTTTTATTAAAACTTCATTAAAATTGAAAAAGCCGCCAGAGTGATTCCCGGGAAAATGAAAATCATGCCCTCCTGTTTTGGAGAAAGATGCGCGTTAATTCCTAGCCGTTTGTAGGGCTAAAATTTCTACAGAAAAATCACATTTTCCCGTAGTGCTAAATCCCTTGCCCCTTGGGAGTATAAATTATCCAGACTGTTGCCAAATTTTGATACTTCCATCAGCGCTACCGGAAACGATCGCCTCGGAGTTGGGGCTAAATGCTACAGAATTTACGGCGGCGGAATGGGCCTTGAGGATGGCGAGAGATTCGCCGGTGTAGGGGTTAGCGAGGGCGATCGCGCCATTGCGGGTCCCCGCCGCCACCAGGGGCGATCGCGGGCTAAATGCCACACAACCGATCCAGTCGGAATGCGTCAGGGTGGTTAATTCTTCCCCATTGCTCACTTGCCATAATTTCAGGGTTTTATCCCGACTGCCCGAGGCGAGAATTTGCCCATCGGGGCTAAATGCCACGCAACCCACCGCATCGGTATGCTGCGCCAGAGTTGCCACCGGTTTGCCGGTGGATAATTCCCACAGTTTGACAAGGCGATCGCCACCGCCACTGGCAATAAATTTCCCCCTCGGGTCGATCGCCACAGATTCTACCCATGCATCGTGGGCATTGATACTCCGTACCTGCTTCCCAGAAGAAACGGTCCAAATTTTAATCGTACAATCGGCGCTACCGCTAACTACCAGATTGCCCGTAGGGTCGATCGCGATTGCATTTACCCACCCGGTGTGAGTGGCAAACCAATCCCCCAGCGATCGCAGCAGTTTTTTTGTGCCTAAATCCCACACTTTCAGGGCGCGATCGCAACTTCCAGTGATTAACAATCGCCCATCGGGACTAAAGGCGATCGCCTGTACCCATCCCGAATGTGCTGACATCCAATTCCCTAAAACTTCCGGCGAATTTCCGCTGCCCGGATACCACAATTGGATGCGATTATCTTCACTCCCACTGGCGAGAATCTGACTATCGGGAGAAATTGCCACACACTTGACGCGATCGCTAGCAGCAAAAGTTTCCACACACTTCCAAGAGGTGGGTTGCAACCGTTCCAAATCCCGCAAAACCTCCGCCGCCGAAGGATAGCGCTGCGCCAGATCCGACGCCAACAATTTATCCAAAATCCTCTCCAAAGACCCCCCAATCGGACGAGGCAAATACTCTCGCCATGCCCAAGTATTTCCCAACCGCAATTTAAACGGACTCATTTGCGTCAACAACTCAATACAAGTCACCCCCAAACTATATAAATCGCTCGCAAATACCGGATTCCCCGCCAACTGCTCATCTGCCGTATATTCCGGACTGCCAATCGTTGTCATACTCCCAGAAACCGCCCGATTGGGTAGCTTTTTCGACGACCCAAATCCCACCAATACCAGTTCATTTTTACCCCCTTCCATCCCTCGGGTAGCAGCTTTTACCGATGCATCACTGCGGCGAATAATATTCGCGGGTTTGATATCCCGATGAATGACTTGGTGATGGTGGACGAATTCCAAAATTGGCAGCAATTGTTCCAGCAATTCAATAATTTTGTTGCCCGAAAATGCCCCTTGCTTTTGAACCTCTACCGCCAGATTTTCCCCTTCGATAAATTCTTGCACCAAATATTGGCGTTTATCTTGTTGGAAATAAGCCAATAACCGGGGGATTTGCGGATGGTTTCCCAACCTATCTAGTTGCACGGCTTCCCGTTGAAATAATTCCGCCGCTTTCCGCACGTCTGCCCCTTGGCTAGGCGGAAAAAATTGCTTGATAACGCACAAGGGTTTTGATGGAATATCCTCATCTACCGCCACAAACGTGCGGCTATAGGTGCCATTTCCCAGGGGTTTTATTGCCCGGTAATGTTCTCGCAGCAGCAGTTTCGCCCCGCAATTTTGACAAAAGTTATTCTGGGCTGGATTTTGCGGTTTTTGGCAGTGCGGATTGAAGCAATAACTCATACTGATAAACTGGCGGTAAAATTCTAACGGGATAATAGCAGAATCAACGGGATTGGTTGACTGGGAAGATAATCTGTGCGATTCGGTTCATTGTTATCAGGAATTGACGCCCCAAATTTTAATGGTTTTATCGGAACTGCCACTCACCAGGGTACGACCTTGCGGGTCAAATGCCAAGCAAGAGACGGTATCGGAATGTCCGGAAAACACTTGCAATAAGTTGCCGCTTTCCTGATGCCAGAGTTTCACGGATTTATCGTCGCCGCCACTGGCAAGGATATGACCTTCGGCGGCGGTGAAATTGTCGGGGTTCGGGGCATAGGCGATCGCGCAAAATCCGCTAGAATGGGCTTTGGGCGTGGCCAACCATTTTCCGGTATCTAACTGTCGGGTTTGAATGGTTTTGTCGCCACTGGCGCTGGCGAGAGTTTGGCCATCGGAACTGATAGCGATCGCGCTTACCGATGCATTATGGCCATTTAAGGTGGTTTTCAGATTGCCATTCTTGGACTGCCATAATTTTACCGCGCGATCGTCACTTCCGGAGGCGATAATTTTGCCATCGGGACTGATTGCCAGGGAAATCACCGCTTGCGTATGTCCTTTTAAGGTTTTTTTCAGTTGCGCGGTTTGCCGGTGCCAAATTTTAATGGTTTTATCCGCACTGCCCGAAACGATTGTTTTGCCATCGGGACTCAGGGCGATCGCCTGAACTGCCCCGGAATGTCCCGTGAGGGTGCGAAGCAAAAATCCGGTTTCTAATTGCCAGATTTTAATGGTTTTATCCGCACTAGCGGAGATTAACAGTTTGCCATCGGGCGTCATGGCAAGAGCGTTTACCGGTGCGGAATGTTGGGTGAGTTCCTGTCGGATTTCTCCGGTTTCTGCGTCCCAAATTTTAATGGTTTTATCTTCACTTGCCGAAGCGATGGTTTGACCGTCAGGGGCGATCGCCACCGAATAAATTGCCCCTGTATGCCCGATTAAAGTATTCAAACATTCCCAATTTTGGGCTGGCAAAACTGACAAATCTGGGGGAGAATTGTGAGTTGGCACAACCGGAGGAGCGGCAGGGGTGGGAGGCGGCATCAGCGGCGCAACGGGGGGGGCGTGTTTTTTCGCAGAAAGGGGAGTCAGATCGTCGATAATTTCGGCAGCAGATTGATAGCGCTGCTCGATAGAATCTTCCAGCATTTTATCTAAAATATAGGCTAGGTCATCGCTAACCGTGCGATTGAGCTGCCACAGACGCGATCGCCACCGCCAGATAGAGGCGATCGGGTCATACAATTCATTCAGGGGGCGATCGCAGAGTAATTGAATGCAAGTGACCCCCAAGCTATACAAATCGCTCGCCGGAAATGCCTGTCCCCCGCGCAGTTGTTCGATGGGCGCATAGCCTTCCGTGCCGGTGCGGGTGCCAGTATTGTTCAATCCCACAGCACTGAGGCGCTTTGAAACGCCAAAATCGATCGGCACCAACTGACCCGAACCCACCGAACCCGCCATACTTGCCGCAGACGCACTGCGGCGGATGATATTCATCGGTTTGATATCGCGGTGAACCACCTGATGGTCGTGGATAAACTGAAGAACCGGGAGCAAATCAAGCAAGAGAGCGCGGATTTTGGCTTCGTTAAAGGCACCTTCGTGTTGCAATTCCTGCCACAAATCCCGTCCTTCCACCAATTGCTGCACCAAATACCAGCGTTTGTCTTGTTCGAAATACGCCAGCAGGGTGGGAATCTGGGAATGACGCTCTCCCAGGTAAAGTAGGAGGCGCGCTTCTTGTTCAAACAGTTCGGTTGCTTTTGCCATTGCTTGGGAATTCCCTTGAATTTCCCGGGCCGGCAACAACTGTTTCAGGGCGCAGGGGGCATTGAGGCGATCCTCATCAACCGCCAAAAACGTGCGACCCATTCCGCCTTCGCCAAGGGGTTTGAGGGCGCGGTAATGGTTTTTCAGGACTAATGGAGAACGGCAATTTTGACAGAAATTGCCGTTATCGGGATTATGGGGTTTCGGGCAATGGGGATTGAGGCAATAGCTCATAGGCGATCGCTTTGGGCACACTGCATCTATTCTACAGACCGATTTGGCTTGCGCTACCCTAAGCTCAGAAAATCGCACAAGGAATGATGATTTTATGCGTCAATTACAGATTCGGGTGCCGCGCGGGCGTCGGAAAGCGGTGATGGAAGCGGCTCAACCCTATCATCCCGCCAATGCGATCCAGTTTGAAGCTACCGATTCGGGCCAGCCGGTGGATGTGGTTTTCCTCCATATCGCGAATCAGAATGTGGAGAATTTACTCCAGGATCTCGAATCCATCCCGGAGGTTCACATTACCTTGATTCCCCGGGGGGTGATGGCATTGCAACCCCCGCCATCAGAAGCCCCAGACCAGGTGACCGATGTCACGGAACGCAGCCCCCTGGAGATATTTTTGGCCGGGTTGCAGAGTGTCGGGTCTTGGCGCGGGTTTCTCGGATATGCGGTGATTGGCGCGGTGGTGGTGTGGATCGGATTATTTACCAATACCATTTATCTGCTTACCGCCTCGATGTTGATTGCACCGTTTGCCGGTCCGGCGATGAATGTGGCGATCGCCACCGCCAGGGGAGACACCACCCTCCTGTGGCGCAGTGTGCTGCGATATTTTTCGGCGATTACTGTGTCGATGCTGGTTGCTGCCTTGCTCACCCTGATTTTTCGGCAACAGAGTGCCACCACCTTGATGATGGAAACGGCAGAAATTTCCGCCGTTTCAGTGTTGCTACCGCTATCGGCAGGAACTGCAGGGGGGCTGAATTTGATTCAGTCGGACCGCAGCAGTCTCGTCTCCGGGGCCTCGATCGGGATTCTGGTGGCGGCGTCTCTGGCACCCCCGGCAGGTTTGGTGGGTATGGCAGGGGCACTGGGGCGCTGGGATATGGCGGTCAATGGGTTATTTTTGGTGTTGCTACAGTTGGTGGGGATTAATTTTTCTGCTGCTCTCGTGTTTCGCTTGTTTGGGGTCAACGTTCGCGGGGCGCGATACGACCGAGGTCGGAAAATGCTGTTTCCCCTGAATCTGGGAGTCACGGCGATCGCCTTAATCGGTTTGCTGACTTGGCAGTTTTCCTCTACGCCCAATTTTCAGCGTTCTAGCCTCACTCAGCGCATTAGTGCCGATATCGGTACCCTGGTGGACAATACCGAACTGGTCAAATTGGTGGATAGTGAAGTTCGCTTTACCAAAACTAATATTAAAGGCCAGAATACCCTGCTGACGATGATTTACGTTCAGCGACAGCCTAACGTGACTTTGCCCGACGACCAGATTCGTCAGCGCCTCACCCGCGAGATTCAATCCCAAATTCGCGATCGCGGCTTGAACGTGACGCCGTTGGTCTCGGTCACGGTTCTCGACCCCCCACCCGTCTCCCAGTAGATTCGGGAGTGTGCCCCCACTACGGCGCGATCGCTTTTTCTACCCCCCTAGAACTGCGATCGGGCTACTCTTCCGGTACCTGCCCCACTTGCTCCACCCTTAACCCCATCATTTCTGCAATCTCCTCCACACTCAACCCCCCCGCCAACAACTTAGGAACCAGTTCTAACTTACCTTCCTGCTTGCCTTCGAGCTTAATATCCTCATAAAGTCAGCACTGCTTAAATTCATTAACCCCAATCATCTCTTGAACCTCCTCGCGAGTTAAACTAGAAAACTTGTACAACACAACC
>NZ_JAJENT010000270.1:0-42466 GCF_035615515.1 Phormidium sp. CCY1219 | reverse complement strand
TATAAGCGCAACCGAGAGGCGCTGCTTAACTTTTTGGGCGTGACGGCAGATGAACTCAATGCCTATATTGAGGGGGACTTGCCCCTGACGAAGCTGGTGCGGAACGTGATGAGCGCTCCGAATTGTGCAGTGGGGTTCGAGGAGATTGTGGAGCGCTTGCCTTACCTGAAATTTTCCGACAGGCTGCGCTTGTGGGAAACGCTCAACCAAACGATTTTGCAAGCCTTGCAACCGTTCCGCAGACACCTCGATCGCATTGGAATGGGTCGAACCCCGGAAGCGATCGCCGAGACACTCGCGACCCTTGCGCTGCAAGATTTGCTCGTTGCCGAGATGATGACTCGCGGAGTGCTGAAAGCTGAGAACGGATGGGAGAAATTAGCCTCGGAATCGACCCTCGAGGCGCAGCGGTTGCGGGAGTTAGCATCGGGAGCACCACCGACGGGTTCGGAACTTGGAGCAATTGAAGCGCTGCTAAAATCCACCCGGCAACCCGATGGTTCTCCCTGGAGCAAATCCGATTTAAAAGCGTTAGTCGATCGCGATTTTGGTGAAGGGGAGTTTGACGAAGAAGAGAAGAATAGAGTGTAGATTAGATGCGTTTTCCCTAGTCCCCCAAGACCCCAAAGACGAACCCGCCTCGGTACTCCTCGATCGCATTCGCGAGGAACGCGCCAACCAACCCAAAGCCAAAACCGCCAAAAAATCCAAGGCGAAAACTACCAAATCCACTGGAAAGCGGGGACGGAAGAAAGCACAACCGCCAGAACCCCCCGAATCGGACAACTCAGAACCGATTCAGCTAAAGCTACCCGGAATCGAGGAGGGTGGGGATTTTCCACGGGAAAGGCGATTTTTTGGGAAAGGATTCTAGGGATCTTCTGTTAGGTTGAAGGCTTTGCGGCGGATCCGGAGGTTCCAGCTTGAGAGAGTAGGGCACAGCAGATTATACCATTGTTCCAAAATAGTTTGAGAGATACTTTTGATCCGCCTTGCACAGAGGTGGATAGAGAGTTCAATCTCATGGGAAAGGGTGGAGGTGTAGAGGCGATGGGCGATATGGTCGCAGGCGGAGCGCTGCAAGATTTGCTCATTGCTGAGATGAGGAGTCGGGGACTGCTGAAAGCCGATCGCAGTTTAATTTAGAGCTGCAACAGTTAGCCGATGAAAACATTCCTTATTCCTTCAAATCCCCGCCCCTTTTCAGGAATGCGATCGCCTAACTTTGTTTCGTGCCAGCGCGAGCGTGCCAGCGGACCGCTTCATCGGGATCCTCCAGGAGCGATCGCACGATCGCCTGACTTTCCCGCTGGTTGAAATTCCCCAATCCCAGGGCGATCGCCTGACGGATGTGAGGACTTTCCCGCTGGGGGGGATTGGCATACCACCAATTGACCAAACCCTGCACCACCTGAGGTGTCAGGAGCGGATCGCGGATTTGGCAGAGAATCCGGATTGTCTCCGCACAGAGGCCCTCATGGGGAACAGAGAGCGCCGAGAGCAACCCCTCAATTGCCTCCGGATGTTCGATCCAACCCAAAGCGCGAATCAAATCGAACTGAAGCGGCGGGGGGGTATGGGCCGATCGCAGCATTCGCGCCAGCACCGAAATCCCTGTCGGTGTGCCAATCCGAGACAGGGCGATCGCCGCTTGTTGCGCCACACTCAGATCCAAATCGAGCAGTTGCGCCTCCAACAGCGCCACCGCATCCACCTCCGGGGCAAAATCGCCATACAACCCCAGGGCGATGGTTGCTTCGCGGCGAACCCGCGCCCCCAGATCCTTCAACCCTTGCAAAATCAGCGGAATTGCTCGCCGATCGCGACGAGTTGCCAACACCGCCAAAATTTCCGCTCGCACTTCCCGATTCCCCTCATCCCACAGCGGAAACAACGGTTCGATCGCCCCTGGGTGACGAACCTGAGCCAACGTGCGAATCGCCAATACCTGCCAGGGTTTTTCCCGTAACAGTTCACTCAAAGGCGCGATCGCCGGTTCCCCCAGAGTCGCCAACCCGCGCGCCGCCATTGCGCGCACATCCTCATCCACTGACGCAGTTGTGACCCAATTCACCAACGTAGCGATCGCCGCCGAATCGTCGAACTGGGCGATCGCCTGAGCCGCAAACCAACCTAACTCAGCATCATCGGGATGCGATCGCAACAACTCCAAAATACCTTCCAACGCCGATCGCCCAAAACTCGGCAACCGTTTAGCCGCCTCCCAGCGATCGGCAAACTCTCCCCACTCCAAAACCTCCAACATCGCACTTAGCATCTCAGACCGATTCTCAGACGCAACTTGACCGCATCCATTGCGGCGCGAAGGTGAAGACGACGAAACAAAAGTCATGGCAATCCGGAATTCCAAACATCAGCCAAACAGACGAGCAACTCGTCTGACCCTAGCTTGACCCACCATCCTCATAGATGCCAAGGCACTCAGCCCCCATTTCAGCCGATGTGATGTAGGAATTGCATCAGACTCATGCAAAATTCAAAAAAAACAAAAGTTTTGGTAGTGAATATTACCAAACTTCAATTTCCCTTCTTTTAACGTGAAGACAACTCGACCAAAAAACTCCATTTTCCAGACCCATCCATCTCTGTACTCTCTCCCCTTCTCCGACTTCAACTAGCAAAAACAATCAAACCCCTATGATTACCAAAAAAACAGAACCAACAGCGTATCCCTAGGCAAACCACCATTTTTCGTCCTTCTGGCTCCAAAAAAACCTCAGTAGTCTAAAAAACCCATTCCATGATTCAATCTGTATCTCCTCCCGTAAAACTCAACAAATTCGAGAAATACAAATTCGAGAAAGACGGTTTAGCCGTTAAAAACGAACTCGAACAGTTTGCCAAAATCGGTTGGCAAGCCCTAGATGAAAACGACCTAATTCACCGACTGAAATGGCTCGGAATTTTTTTCCGACCCGTCACCCCCGGTAAATTCATGTTGCGGATGCGGATTGCCAACGGCATCCTCAGCGCCGAACAAATGCGAGTATTAGCCAGCATCGTGCAACGCTATGGAGACGAAGGCAGCGCCGACATCACCACCAGGCAAAACCTGCAACTGCGCGGCATTCGTTTTGAAGACTTCCCCGAAATCTTCAAACAACTCCACCAAGCCGGCTTAACCAGCATTCAATCCGGGATGGACAACGTTCGCAACATCACCGGTTCCCCGGTGGCGGGCATTGACGCAGGGGAATTTATCGACACCCTCCCTTTGTGCCAAGCCATTCAGGATGCCATCACCAACCAGGGAGAAGGCAATCCCGAATTTACGAACCTCCCGCGAAAATTCAACATTGCCGTTGCCGGTGGTCGAGATAACTCGGTTCACGCAGAAATCAACGACCTCGCCTACGTGCCCGCCTTCAAAAACGGCGAATTTGGCTTCAACGTGCTCGTGGGTGGTTTCTTCTCCGCCAAACGCTGCGACGCCGCCATCCCCTTGAATGCCTGGGTGAAACCCCAGCAACTCAGCGACCTCAGTTGTGCGATTCTGCGCGTCTTCCGAGATAATGGCTCTCGTGCCAATCGGCAAAAATCGCGATTAATGTGGCTGATCGATGAGTGGGGACTGGAAAAATTCCGCGCCGCCGTGGAAGCCGAAGTGGGCTTTCCCCTTGCGGAAGCCGCCCCGAAAGATGAAATAGCCTGGGAAAAACGGGATTGTGTGGGCATCCATCCGCAAAAGCAACAAGGACTTCATTATGCCGGACTTCACGTTCCCGTGGGTCGCCTGAGAGCCGATCGCATGTTTGAAGTGGCGCGACTGGCACAAGTCTACGGCAACGGAGAAATTCGCCTCACTGTGGAACAAAACCTTATTATCTCTCACATCGAAACGGCCAAACTCGATGCCTTCCAACAAGAACCCCTCTTGAGAGAATTTTCCCTCACCCCAGCGCCCCTCGTGCGGGAACTCGTCTCCTGTACCGGCGCGCAATTCTGTAACTTTGCCCTAGTGGAAACCAAACAGCGTGCCTTGGCACTCGCCCAAGAACTCACCGAAGAACTGGCATTGAGCCAAAAAGTCCGCATCCACTGGACCGGCTGTCCCAACTCCTGCGGTCAACCTCAAGTCGCCGACATTGGCTTGATGGGAACCAAAACTCGCAAAGATGGCAAAACTGTGGAAGCCGTGGATATCTATATGGGCGGTAAAGTGGGGAAAGATGCAAAACTCGGCGATCGCGTGATGAAAGCCATTCCCTGCGACGAACTCAAATCCGTACTGCGCGATCTGCTGATCGAACAATTTGGGGCAACGGAAAAACCCTGCTAATCTCGCGTCCCGTGGATGCCTCACGCGAAGCGGGCAATTGAAATTGCGCCGAGGCTGAGGAAACTCGAAGCCCAACGCGGAGTCATCCTTTGTGCGAGGATTCCTCCGGAGACGATATGCACTCGAGAGGCGGAGATTGTCTCCGTCTGCCCCTGCGCGATCGCCTTTTAATTCGTAATCAAGATCCTGTCTGTCGAACTATGTTAACCCAACTTCTTTCTCTACGCGGTCGTTACCGCATTCTACATCTCTCTTGGTTCGCGTTTTTCCTCTCCTTTGTGGTCTGGTTTAACTTTGCTCCTCTAGCCACCATCATTCGCGAGGATCTGGGGTTAAGTGTGGAGCAAATCCGCACCCTGGGCATCTGTAACGTGGCGCTTACGGTTCCCGCGCGGATTCTGATTGGCATGTTACTCGATCGCTTCGGACCGCGTTTAACTTACTCCATCCTATTAGTCTATGCGGCTATTCCCTGTGGTTTGTTTGCGATCGCCCAAGACTTCAACACCCTGGTTGTGAGTCGTTTGATGCTCAGCATTGTGGGGGCAGGGTTTGTGATTGGCATTCGCATGGTAGCCGAGTGGTTCCCCCCCAAAGAAATTGGCTTAGCAGAAGGCATTTATGGCGGTTGGGGCAACTTTGGTTCGGCGGCGGCAGCTTTTACCCTGCCCTCCGTTGCCCTAGGCTTATCGTTCCTCGCCGGAGGCGCAGCCAACTGGCGGTTAGCCATTGCTCTGACTGGGGTAGCGGCGGCTGTCTATGGTATAATTTACTTCTTTAACGTGGAAGATACGCCTCCAGGCAAAGAATATCGCCGCCCGAATCGCGCCAGTGGTTTAGAAGTTACCAGCCGCAAAGATTTCTTCTTCTTGATGCTGATGAACGTTCCCCTGGTGGGCATTCTGGGACTGCTGGCATGGCGCTTACATCAAGTGGGATTCCTCGATCGCCCCGCATTATTCCTGGTGTGGACTGCTTTGGTGGGACTGTATCTCTTCCAAACCTACGGCTGCTGGCAAACGAACGCCAAACTGCTGCGGGGCGAAAAACGCTATCCCCCGGAAGACCGCTACAAATTCAATCAAGTTGCCATTTTAGAACTCACCTATGTGGTTAACTTTGGCTCTGAGTTGGCGGTGGTGTCCATGTTACCCGCTTTCTTTGAAACCACCTTTCGCTTAAACCCAGCACAGGCGGGGATGATTGCTGCCAGTTATGCCTTTATGAACCTGATGTCTCGTCCCGGTGGTGGCTTAATCTCCGACTCTCTGGGCAGCCGGAAATGGACGATGACGGTGTTAACGGGAACCATGAGCATTGGCTACTTGTTTATGAGCCGAGTCTCTGATACTTGGTTTCTGCCGGCGGCTATTCTGCTGACGATGGCTTGTTCTTTCTTCGTGCAAGCTGGGGAAGGGTCAACCTATGCCATTGTTCCCCTGGTCAAACGTCGCGTTACCGGACAGATTGCGGGCAATGTGGGCGCGTATGGCAATGTAGGTGCGGTGGCGTATCTCACCCTATTCAGCCTGCTGCCCGAAGGTGCGATGGGAAATCAGATTTTCTTCCAAACCTTGGGACTTTGCTCGATGGTGGTGGCGTTCCTCTGTGCTTTCTTCCTGAAAGAACCCCAAGGCTCTTTTGCCGATTTCCACGAGGGGGAAGACATGGAGGAGACGGCCCATATCCCCACCTTGGTGAATGAAATCGGTTCTGAGTGAATTCGCCTTGTGCCACTTTCTCACATTTGACTTTTTGACTGGAGACTGACGATGACCACAGCCCCTACAAAAACCCTCTGTCCCTATTGCGGTGTGGGTTGCGGATTGGAAGTGCAACCGCCGGCACTGCCTGGAAAAGCGACGAACCGCGATGAGGCGGGCACCCCAACTTGGCGAGTTCGGGGCGATCGCCAACATCCCTCGAGTCGAGGTCGTGTCTGTATTAAAGGCGCAACCGTTGCCGAATCTTTGGACAAAAACCGCCTCAAATATCCCCTGATGCGGAACTCCCTGGATGAGCCTTTCCGCCGCGTCAGTTGGGATGAGGCACTCGATCGCATCGTCAACCGCATCCGGGCGGTTCGCGCCGCCTATGGCAGCCATACCATTTGTATGTATGGGTCGGGACAGTTCCAAACCGAGGACTACTATGTAGCCCAAAAACTAATGAAAGGCTGTCTGGGCACGAATAATTTTGATGCTAACTCCCGCCTCTGTATGTCTTCAGCGGTGGCAGGGTATATCCAAAGTTTCGGATCCGATGGGCCTCCCTGTTGTTATGACGATTTGGAGAAAACCCAGTGCGCCTTCCTGATTGGCACCAACGCGGCGGAATGTCACCCGATCGCCTTTAACCGACTGCGGGAGTATCGCAAGAAAAACCGCCAGGTAAAATTAGTGGTGGTCGATCCGCGAGCAACTCCCACCGCCAAAGCGGCGGATTTGCATCTCGCCATTCGTCCGGGCACCGATATCGAGTTACTGCATGGCATTGGGCACTTGCTATTGCGCTGGCAAGCGATCGATTCTTTGTTTATCGAGGATTGTACTCGCGGCTTTGCCAAATATACCCAAGTGCTGGACAAGTATCCCCCGGAACTGGTGGCCCGTCAGTGTGGGATTTCTCTGGAGGAGTTGGAACAGGCGGCGCGCTATTGGGCGGAAAATGAGCGGGTGCTGTCGATGTGGTCGATGGGGCTGAATCAGTCTTCTGAGGGGACGGCGAAGGTGCGATCGCTGATTAATCTGCATCTAATGACCGGGGCGATCGGCAAACCCGGCGCAGGTCCGTTTTCTCTCACCGGCCAACCCAACGCGATGGGGGGTCGGGAAGCCGGGGGTCTGGCACATTTACTCCCCGGATATCGGGTGGTCGCCAATCCCGAACATCGCGCCGCAGTAGAACGTCACTGGGGACTTCCGGAAGGGCAAATCGACTCTACCCCGGGGTTGGCGGCGTGGGATATGATGTTAGGACTCGAAGCAGATAGGGTGCAGTTCCTCTGGGTGGCGGCAACCAATCCGGCGGTGAGTATGCCGGATATCGAACGTACCAAGGCGGCATTGCGGCGATCGCCCTTTACCCTGTATCAAGATGCCTACTACCCTACGGAAACCGCCGAATATGCCCATGTCTTGCTCCCGGCAGCCCAATGGGGAGAAAAAACCGGCACCATGACCAACTCGGAACGCATGGTGACGCTCTGTCCCAAGTTCCGCGATGCCCCCGGTGAGGCCCGCCCGGATTGGGAAATCTTCGCCGAAGTCGGACGACGACTGGGATTCGAGCGACAATTTCCCTTCCGCGATTCTCACCAAGTCCACCAGGAGTTTGTCTCCTTGACAAAAGGCCGAGTGTGTGATATGAGTGGGGTCACTTACGACCTCCTGCAACGAGAACCCATCCAGTGGCCCCAACCGGCAGGGGTCGAATTTGACCCCGAAACCCGCTACAGCAAGCGACTCTATGAAGATTTCCGCTTCCCTACTCCAGATGGACGGGCGCGGTTCGGTCACGCCCATGCCCGAGGCTTAGCAGAACCCCCGAACCCGGACTATCCCTTTGTTCTCACAACCGGGCGGGTCTACGAACATTGGCATACCCAAACGCGCACCGGCCATATTTCTAAAATCACCAAAAAACATCCCCACCCCTTTGTTGAGGTTCATCCCCGGGATGCCAAAAAATTAGACATTGTAGATGGAATGTGGGTGCGGTTGCTCTCCCGTCGGGGACAAGGAAAGTTCAAAGCCCGGGTGACGAAAGCCATTTCCCCAGGAACGCTGTTTGTTCCCATGCACTGGGGCTTCCTCTGGGCAGACAATGCCGAAGCCAATGCTCTCACTCACCCAGAAGTCTGTCCCGATTCTCTGCAACCGGAGTTAAAAGCCTGTGCGGTGCGGTTAATGCCCCTTACCGTGGAGTTGTCAGGTCTGCAAATCGCTGCTGAGGATTCCTCGGCACCCCCGCCGATTTCCCTGCACGAACTCATCCAAGCGGGGGATTGAAATACCGCCGGGGCAGGATTAGTTGTAGGGTGGGCATTGCCCCCCCACCCCCTATCGAATGTTCGGTTTAGGACTCGGATTCCGGGTGGGAGTCCAGAGGGTGGCTTCGCTGGGAATCTCCCAGTGGCGCTGGGGATAGTTGGACAGGGCTTTTAATTGAAAGATGGGAATGGATCCTACGAGTAATGAGGCGATGAGGACACTAACGATAATTTCATGGATGTTCTCCCGAATCGGCGGTTGCTTGGTCTCATCACGGTGGCGGCTAAATCGATCGCGATCGGCATTCATAGAAATAAGGGCATGGTGAACGGCGAATGGTAGGCAAGTAACCTGTGGTGCCTTTTATTTTAGGGGCGATCGCCCTTAAATTCCCTGTTTCGCAAAAAAATGTAATAAAATTGACAGAATTAACGGAGCACTCATGCAAACCGACCTAAAATTTTTTCAGTTTGAAGCCGATTTTGTGGAGTCGTTGCGCTGCATCCCGATGCAGGTGCGCTACAAACTCGATACCTGTGGCGTGAAGTTGAAACTGCACCACTGGCATGAGTTGGAAACGGCGCAACGAGAGATGCTGGTGGAGACCCCCTGCGAAACTGCAGCGCAAATTGCCCACTATCGCGATCTGTTGCGTCGCCTGGTGCGCGATCGCAGCGGGGAGACGCCGAAAGATTTAGCCGTGGATTCCAATCCTCCCTGGCTGAGGGAGACGGTTCCGGATACGGTCCGGGAGAAGGCGCGATCGCTCGATATCGCGATCGGCGATCGGCAATGGGCCACCCTGACTCCCTTGCAGCGCTTCGCCCTTCTCAAACTCAGTCGCCCCAGTCACGAAAACCGGAATTTCTATCCCGCCGTGCAAGAGTTCGGGCTATTGTGAGTCCATACCCCTGCGCCCTTTCTCCCCGGCTGGAGTGTGGTGCCGTATCAATGCTTACTTTTTCGGCGGTTGTTTCTTCTGTAGAGTAAAAAGGTTCACATAAAGACCCAAGAGCCGAATGCGATTAGAGCAATTGCAGGCATTTTTAACCGTTGCGCAGATGGGAAGTTTTCAGAAAGCGGCCCGTTTGTGTCAGGTAACGCAGTCCACTGTCAGCCGCCCGGTGCAGGGGTTGGAAACCGCATTGGGGTTGAGTCAGTTCCCAGCAGTTAGCAGACCAGAATCAGAGCCACAGGTGGTTCGAACAATCGCCCTTTCAATGGCATAACGATGAGCTACAACTTTCGCCCCTTTATTCAAAAAGTCGGCAGCGGATCTCATACCGGAAAGAATCTTAGCCGGGAGGAAGCCGCTTCGGCAATGGCGATGATGCTGAGTGGAGAAGCAACCCCCGCGCAGATCGGAGCTTTTTTGATTGCCCATCGCATTCAACGCCCTCAAGGAGAAGAGTTGGCGGGATTTTTGGATGCTTGCGATCGCTTTGCGCAGAAACTCCCCGCCATCGATCGCCCGGTTACGGTGTTAGGCTGTCCCTACGATGGGCGATCGCGCACAGCTCCCGTCACGGCAATCTCTGCCCTCGGGTTAGCAGTGCAGGGGGTTCCCACCCTCTGTCATGGCAGCGACCGAATGCCGACGAAATATGGCATGCCCTTCATCGAGGTTTGGCGAGGTTTAGGGCTAGATTGGACTGTCTTATCGCGCGATCGGCTCGCGGAAACCTTAGCCCGCCACGGGTTAAGCTTCTACTACCAACCCCACTGGTTCGGTGCCGCCGAATCCTTAGTTCCCTATCGCGATCAACTGGGCAAACGTCCCCCGGTTGCCACGATGGAACTGATGTGGAATCCCTACGCCGGCGACACCCATCTGGTCTGTGGTTTCGTCCATCCCCCCACAGAGGGACTCTTTCAAACGGCTCTCAGTTTGCGGCAGCAAACCTGTTTTACCACCGTGAAAGGATTAGAAGGGAGTTGCGACTTGCCCCGCACTCGCCCCGCCATTATCGGACAATTGGGAAAACCCGGTGCAAGCTGTAAATCCCCCAGTTGGCAGCGGTTACACCTTCACCCCCGGGAGTACGATCTCGGTGGCAAAGATGTCGCGTTGGAATCGGTTGCGGCATATCTGGAAGATTTGCGCGGCACGTTAGCGGGGGAAAATACCCCTCTCACTCCTGCCGCTATTTGGAATCTGGGCTTTTATCTGTGGCGCTGTGGGGTATGCTCCAGTTTGGAGGCAGGGTTGAAGCTTGGGGAAGAGATGCTCCTGCAGGGGCAACTGATGGAGAAAGTACGGGAATTGCAAGATGAACTCAGTTAACGTGAAAGCGGCGATTCTCGCCGGGGGTCAAAGTCTCCGCATGGGGGAAGATAAATCGTTACTCCTGTGGGATGGGGTTCCCCTGTTACGACGGGTATATGATGTGGCAGCGAGTCTGGTGGATGAGGTGATGGTGATGACGCCTAGGCCCGATCGCTATGCAGACATTTTGCCCTCTACCTGTGAGTGGTTGAGCGATCGACAACCGGGGGCAGGTCCGTTAGTGGCATTGCAACAGGTGTTGCAGGATTGTCAGAATACCGAGATTGACTGGATTTGGCTGTTGGGATGCGATTTACCGCGTTTGGATGGGGAGATTTTAGGGGGTTGGCTGCAGGAGTTGCCAACCCATCCCCCGGATTGTGGGGTTGCGGTGGCTCGTTCTCAGGCGGGTTGGGAACCCCTGTGTGGCTTCTATCGCCCTGCGGTCTTGCCCCAGTTAGAAGGGTTTATTGCGGCAGGGGGGCGATCGTTCCAAAGTTGGCTGGATGGAGTGTCTCACTATCGCATTCCCCTGGGAGATGCGGAACGGCAGATGTTATATAACTGTAACTATCCGGCAGATTTGAGCGGGCAAGCGTAGCCGGGGGCTACGCTTGCCCGAACTGTTTATATCGCCTCTGGAGGACTAGCAATCAAGAAGAATTAGTCTTTGTCATGGGGACTATAGCGCTGGCGCGACCGGGCTATGCTACGGCTGGCACAGGGGCGATTTCAATCGCCCGCGCGCGATCGCGACTTTATCTCAACAGCGATCGCGCCGGATCGGTCCATTCCATCACCGTTGCCTCGATCGCACTCCCGTCATCCACGATCGCTCCATTCAGATTCGCACCGGCCAGATTTGCCTCATCCAACTGCACCCCGTTGAGATTCGCACCGGCCAGATTTGCCATGCTTAAGTTACTCTGGCTGAAGTTGGCCTCCCGCAAGTCTGCCATGCCCAGATTGGCTCCAGTGAGATTTGCCCCGGTCAAGTCAGCTTCGCACAACTCGCTAAAGCTCAAGTTGGCATTGTCTAGCCTCACATTACTTAAGTTTGCTTTCCATAGATTGGCCTCGAACAGATTGGCATCGCGCAGATGGGCATTCACCAGCTTGGTATCGGACAAGTTTGCCCGAAACAGGTTCGCCCCGGTCAAGATGGCCTCACTTAAATCGGCACTTTGTAAATTGGCTTCACTTAAGTCAGCACCTTGTAGGTTAGCACCCCGGAGATCGCACCCCTGACATTGTTTGGTTTCGAGTAACCGTCGCAGGTCTGCCGAATTTTCGGCTGTGGCTGGACTCCCAAACCCGATCGCGATCGGTAAAACTAAAGCCACTACTGTGCTGAATTTCATTGATGTTCCCCCCCATCGGTTAACTTGTTGTTTAGCTTTCCCGAGGGAAGGCGAATGCTAACATCGCGATCGCCTCTTTTCTGTCACTTTGCGATAGCCATACATTTTTCGCTACAGCGGAAAAACCTACCCCAATTACATTCCTCCAACTTTCGCTTTCTCATCCCCAGGGTAACATTTTATTTAAAAAACCCTTAGCAAATCGCCAAGGGTTTAAATCGCAACTAAATTTCATTGGTGAAAATTTAATCCGCTGTCTTGAATTTAACGCGAATAGCCGATCGCATTAGTGAAGTTCCCCCCTCTAACCCCCAGCAAATTCGCGCCAAACAGATTGGCTGCATTAAAATTCGCACCTAATAAATTCGCACCTCTGAGGTTAGCGGCGTTGAGATTGGCGCGAAACAAATTGGCATCGCGCAAATTGGCATTCACCAATTGAGCGCCGCCGAGGTTAGCCGCCGTCAAATTTGCATCTTTGAAAATGGCCTCATTCACCTTAGCATCCACTAAGTTAGCCACGGAGAGATCCGCACCGCTCAAATCGGCACCGCTGAGAGTGGCTCCACTTAAGTTAGCTCCCTGGAGGTTGGCACCGCTGAGGTTAGCACCGCTGAGGTTGGCACCGCTGAAGTTGGCTCCCCGCAGATCGGCATTTGCCAAGTCCCTACCGCTGAGGTCGGTATTGGTTAAATTAAAGCCGGGGCCTTCTCGGGTTTCGAGCAACTGTTGAACCGGGGTGGGATTTTCGGCGATCGCGGCTGTACTCAATCCCAGTGTGGCGGTTAACAATGCAGTGATTCCTAAAGTTGTCAGTTTCATGTTTGCCTTTCCTCCCTGCTGTTGGCGATTATTGTACCGACTCCATCGGCTTAATCTTGCAATTACTGAATTTTTTCAGGATTGCCCCGCCCCCTACCAACGCCACAGGTTGGCGTGGTTTGCAACCCTCGTTTTGCTAAAGATTTCAGTATATACGTACAGCATACCACAAAAGCTTAAAAATCGGCAAGTTTGAGGCGATAAAATTAGAGCGGAATTGGATTCCCATCCTCCGAAAATTGAACCGGAGGCGCTGGCGGGTAATCCGGTGCCGGGTGGGAAACTCAAATGGCGTTAATTCTGAGAAAAGGGATAAGGCGGGGGCGGGTTTGCTGTTAGCAGTTGGCACCAATTGAGCTGCTAAAAAAACCGCCCCCATGCTGGTGGTTGGCCGAATCGGACCTAGAAGGTAAATTGGGTGTTTACGGTGCCGGTGTAGATGGTGGGGTTGGCGTCGAAGTTGTTAGGATTGCCGATCGCGTAAAGGGAGGGAATAATGGCAATGCGATCGCTCAGCGGGAAATAATAGGCGGCTTCAAACTCGTATTGGGTACCGCCATCACCCCCGCCAGACACCAGGAATTCCTCACCGTCCAACAGGTCAAAGGGAACGACATAGGTGAGAGTTGCCAAGGCACCTTGTTTTCCCAAGTCGGGAAATGCCACTCCCAGTTGCAGGGATTGTGCGGTGACATCCCCGCCGGAAATGCTGTCGGTTTCCGGGGTTAAGTGAGTGGTAGCGTAGGTATAGCGTCCGAATACCCCGAATTTGGGGGCGATGAGCCAATCGAAGTTAATGCCAAAGGCATCGGCGGTGGCATCTTCCAAGGAACCACCGAAGCCATCATCGGCGACGCCAAGCAGGGGGCGGGTTTTAATTTGGCCGTCCACTGGGGCGATCGCGGAGCGATCGTAGAGCAATCGCACATTGAGATTGGGCGTGGGAGAATAGGTTAACTGCGCGGTAAAGGCACGGTTGCCATCAAATAATCCCACGGTGGGATTGGCGGAATCCAGTCCGCCCACGTAACCCAGGCGCAGATCGAACTGTTCGCTCATCCCCCAAGTGAGAACCGCACCGGAACCTCGTGTCAAGTCATTTACCAGGGGGCTGCCAAAGGTGTTGAAACCACTGGCTCCCTTGCCGATGGAGGAGGTAAAGGCGTTAGTATCGAAATAGCGCGACCAAAAGAACTGCGGTCCGACGGCGAGTTGTACGGAGGAGGTCACGGGAAAGCTATAAAAGGCTTCCACGATAACCAGCTCGTTCGGGTTGGCGCTGGGGGTAAAGTCTAAGGTGGAAACGCCAAAGGTGTTAAACAAGCCGGCTGAGGTATAGTTGTTGGCGGGGGAGTTGCCATTTCCCGCCGCCAAGGTGGCGATCAGACTGTCTTCACCGGTAAAGGATGTGGTGAGAAACAAGAGGGTGACTTGGGAAAAGGTGGTTTGGGGGTCGTCTTTCACTTTGGTGACGATCGGCTCCCCATTTGCGCCCCGGGCGGCGGCACTGAAAACGTCGTTGGGGTCGATGCGGTTAACTCTCACATCGCCTTGGGTGCCTGCAGTTGCTAGGTTAAAGGTGACGACGCCGTTGAGTTTGGTGATGGTGGAGAATTGATTGCCCGCAATCAAGGCAGTGCGCGCTTCTAAATTATCGAGGCGCTGTCGCACTTGCGCCAGTTCGGTGGCAAAGTCGGTTTGCAAGCGCTCGATCGCCCGCCAGTCTTCTGCGGTAATCCGATCGCGATCGCGCTGCAGCAGTTGCTCGATGCGCCCTAATGCCGCATTTAGCCCCACGGCAAATTCATAGCGAGTTAGGGCGCGATCGCCTCGGAAGGTGCCATCGGGATAGCCGGCGATCGCCCCGTAGCGCTCCACCAAAGACTGCAATGCTTGAAATGCCCAATCCGTTGGCTGGACGTCGGAGAGTTGAGACACCGAGGTAATGTCCGCTAAGGGATTGGTTCCTTCTGCGCTTGTGGACTGGGAAACCCCTTCTCCCGTTGGTTTGGGATCTGAGCGATCGCCTTCGGTTCTGGAAAACCATCCCTCGGTTTCGCGAGTTAAATCCGCATAGAACTGGGGCGACTCTGTGAGTTCTGGAGTTAAAAAATCGGCAGGCTGTATGGAGGAGGCGACAGATCCGGGGGAAGCCACAGCATCTACAGCGGTTGCATCCCGATTCCCCTGCACCGCGAGGGTAGCCGTTTCCCCCCACAAGGTAGCGACTACAAGAGCTGCACTCATTCTGAGGGCAACCCAAAACAATTTGCTCATAGTTTCTGCGTGCGTCTATTTGTTGGGTTTAAGCTTTGCGAACAGCTTGTAGTACACCCCAAGGATTGACACCAATTATTTTGTTCCTAGCATAAACTAAAAATCTCTCTCGGCATGGGTAGAATTGTAACGATTTTGTAAAGATTTGCTACGTTTCTGAGACCTTCCCGGAAATCTGGAATGGAGACCCTCCCCCGCCCCCACCGCATTTTAAGCCAACGTCGCGATCGCCGCCCTCCCGTCTCCATTCCCAAACTCATTGAGTGCGATCGCCAGTGAAGGTCACAACAACAAAGCCAAAACTCTAACTTTTGCTAGATGTCTGGGCAAATCGCGATCGGCTAATCTCGAGATAGAACGAATGCAGCAATCGGAGCAACTTTCCATGACTACCCAGCAAGATGCCCGCAAATTAAACACAGAAGAACGACAACAAACAGATTTGCGACAAGAATCCATGTCCCATCGTGCCGCGCAAGAAGTAGAAAATCCCCCGGCGAATGGGACTGAAGAAAAAGCCAGAGAATCAATTGCTCAAAAGCGACAGCACGAAGAACTGCGCGAAGACTCGATGAGCGAACGTGCTGCAGAATAAAAAATTTATTTGCTTCTCGTCGCTCCTTCGGGATGCGGCTGATTTATGCAAAATTTTACCGTTAAACTGTAGGGTGGGCATTGCCCACCCCGTTTTATTTTAACCAATTAAAATTTCTCTATAAACCTGTGCAAAATATTGAAAACAAGCAATAAAATCGGGCAAAATGAAATGATTTGAATATCCAAGGCAGAGGGGAACAGCTCATGCTGGGAACGAGGGGCAAATGGATGAATAATTATCTGCATTTAATCCCTCGAAGAGTTAGACTCATAAAAAGCTATGAAAATTAGATGTAAAAGAAGTCCGGGGATGGTTCTGAGAGATTCGGGATAGAAAATCCACTTGAGTCGCGCCGATCGCGGCTTTCGTCGCCTTTTGTCTGCGTTGGGTGACAGAAATCAGGGAGTTCACGGTTTCGCCGGGACAAACATGGAAGACTATGCTGTAAGAAGTACAACCGCGCGATCGTGGAACTAAAGCTAATTACACGGAAAGGGGGATCCGATGATGAACTGTCCGCTAGATTTGCAGCAATGTCAAGAAACATTAACCCATTGGAAGCAAGCCCTAGATAACGCAGCGATTGTCAGCGAAACTGACAGCGAAGGACGACTGCTGGCGGTGAATGACAAGTTTTTGCAAATTTCCGGGTACGATTTGGAGGAACTTTTGGGCCAAACTCATCGAGTGGTGGGTTCGGAATGTCACCCCCCGGAGTTTTTCCATCAAATGTGGGAAATCCTGCGTCAAGGACAGCTGTGGCGCGGAGAAATTCAAAACCAACGCAAAGATGGCTCGCGGTATTGGGTGGACACGACAATCACGCCGATTGTGAATCCTGGCGGAATCATTGTCAAATACATTTCCATTCAATTTGATATCACCCGACGGAAACAAACCGAGGCGAAACTTCTGCAAAGCGAGGATCGGTTGCAAAAATTGGCGGCGAATGTGCCGGGAATGATTTATCAATTTGGGTTGCGCCCCGATGGCACTTCCTATTTTCCTTATATCAGTCCGAGGTGTCGTCAATTCTTTAAACTCGACCCGGAGGATCTCAAACACAATGCCGCAATTCTAACCCAGATGATACATCCCGATGATTATAATACCTTCGAGGAATCGGTGGCGGTGTCTGCGTCAACCCTACAACCTTGGCATTGGCAGGGTCGATTTGTTTTGCCTTCGGGGGAGGTGAAATGGTTTGAAGGGTGGTCGCAACCGGAGAAACAAGGCAATGGGGATATGATTTGGGATGGAATATTGCTCGATATTACCGAACGAAAAACGGCTGAAGAAGCCCTGCGAAAATCGGAACAAAAATTAGCGCTGCACGTGCAGCAAACTCCGTTGGGAGTCATTGAATGGAATTTTAATTTTGAAGCGATCGCCTGGAATCCGGCGGCGGAAAAAATTTTTGGCTATAGCAAAAGCGAAGCGCTCGGACGTCATGCGGCAGGATTATTGGTGCCAGAAAGTGCCCGAGAGCATGTAAACCGCGTTTGGACAGATTTATTGAAGCAAAAGGGAGGGAAGCGCAGTACGAATGAGAATTTTACAAAATCCGGAAAGAGTATTATTTGCGAGTGGTATAATACGCCATTAATCGATCCGGAAGGGAACACGATTGGGGTGGCGTCTTTGGTGCAGGATGTGACCGATCGCCAGCGCGATCGAGAGGCGCTCAAACAGGCGAAAGAAGCGTTAGAATCGCGGGTGGAGGAACGAACCGCGCAATTACGACAAGTGGTGGATCGCCTCCAAGGAGAAATTGCCTCCCGGGAGTTAGCAGAAGCGGCGCTACGGGAAGCGTCAGCAAAATATCGCAGCATTTTTGAAAATGCAATTATGGGGATTTTTCAGAGTACCCCAGAGGGCAAGTATATCGGCGCGAATCCCGCCCTGGCGCGGATATACGGGTACGAGTCCCCAGAGGAACTCATCGCCGCGATCGCCAGTATCGATCGAGAACTGTATGTGGATCCCAATCGTCGGGGGGAATTTATGACGGCGATCGCGCGATCGGATCGGATTTCTGAATTTGAGTCGCAAGTCTACCGCAAAGATGGCCGAATTATCTGGGTAGCTGAAAATGCTCGCATCGTGCGCGATGCCCAGGGAAATGTGCTATACTATGAAGGCACGGTGGAAGATATCACCAAGCGCAAACTTGCCGAGGCGGCGTTGCGGCGATCGGAGGAACGATTGCAAGAAAAAGCACTGCGCGAAGCACTCCTCAACCAACTCACGGAACAGATTCGCCAGTCTTTGGATCTCGATCGGATTCTGGAAACGGCGGTGGCGGAAATTCGCGAGTTGTTGCAAATCGATCTGTGTTACTTTAGCTGGTATCGTCCCCAGGGAAATGCAGCGGGGTCAAGGGGTGCCGCTGTGCAGATTTGGGAGTCGGTAAAAGAAGCGGGAGATACGGATATTACCCGGTTTGAAGAGATTCTCAATCGCAGCGAACTGTGGTCACAACAATGCCTGCAACTGCAAAGCGTTCGCATCGATGATGTGAAGGCGCTAGAAGAGCTGAAATTACAGCAAATTGCGGCGACAATCGGGTTGAAATCCCTGCTGTGTTTTCCCCTGCAAACGCGATCGGGAGAGGTGGGGGCGCTCAGTTGCGTTAATTGTACCGAAGTGCGACAGTGGAATGAAAGTGAGGTGGCGCTGATGCAGTCGGTGACGGAACGACTGGCGATCGCGATCGACCAAGCGGAACTCTACGCCGAATCTCGCGCCTCCGCCCATCGCGCGCGATCGCAAGCGCAGCAACTCCAAGAAGCGCTACACCAACTCCAGCAAACTCAAGCACAACTGATCCAAACGGAAAAAATGTCCAGTCTCGGACAAATGGTGGCGGGAGTTGCCCATGAAATCAATAATCCCGTTACCTTCATTCACGGGAACTTAATTCATGCCACCAACTATTTAGAAGAACTGTTATCGATTTTCCAACTTTATCAACAGCATTACCCCGATCCGGTTCCGGAAATCCAAGCGGAAATCGAAGACATGGACTTAGAATTTACCCTGGAAGATTTTCCCCGCGTCCTCGCTTCCATGAAAATGGGGTCGGAACGAATTCGGCAAATCGTGTTGTCCTTGCGAAATTTCTCCCGCCTCGACGAAGCGCAGATGAAACCCGTGGATATTCACGAAGGCATCGACAATACTTTACTCATTTTACACCACCGCCTGGGAGACATTCAAATTATCAAAAACTTCGGTAATTTGCCCCCGGTAGAATGTTATGCCGGCCAACTCAATCAGGTCTTTATGAATATCATTGCAAATGCGATCGATGCAGTAGAGTCATTCGTCACTGGTCATTCCTCATCACTAACAAGTTCAAACGACCGAGGACAAATGACCAATGACCAAGGACAAATGACCAATGACCAAGGACAAAAAACAATTCTCATTAAAACCGAAGTCATCGACGAGCATTCGGTAGAAATTCGGATTGCAGACAATGGACCGGGAATGACGGAAACGGTCAAAAATCGCTTGTTTGACCCCTTCTTTACCACCAAAGCGGTGGGGAAAGGAACCGGACTGGGGTTATCGATTAGCTATCAGATTATTGTGGAGAAACATGGCGGTACTTTAGAGTGTTTCTCCACTTTGGGACAAGGAACGGAATTTGCGATCGCTATTCCGATAAAGGCAAATAAAGCGGCAAAAATATAAATTTTAACCGTTACAAACGGGCGCATTCTCGTTGCGTCACTTCGTGGCGATAGCGAAACATATCTCGCAGGCGTGCGTCTACAAACCACCCGATGAGGGTTTCCACCATCCACCCCCCGGGAATGGCATAGTCGATCGCATCGATCAGGCGGGTTTTGCCATTTTCGGGGATAAATTCATGGCGATGCGTCCACTGTTCCATCGGTCCGCTGTCTTGTACGTCGATAAATAAGCGGTTTTTTTCGCAGGCGGTGTGACGCGCCACCCATTTCACCGGGAACGGTCCTAAAAAAATCTGAAATTCGGAAATGGCACCCACGTCTAACCCGCCTTCGCGACGGATCGCGCGCACCGGTTGCCAGGGTGGGGTGAGCAATTGCAAAATATCCTCTCTTTCGTGAAAGTTCCAGACCACTTCCACTGGGGCATCGATGAGACTGGTGTATTTAAAGTGCAGCATGGGCGAAATTGATTTTCATCTCGTTTGCGGGTCTTTATCGATTAAATCATGTTTGGTGAATGAATTGCACCGGAAGAATTTGCATCGGTTTGCTCTGAGTAATTGTCGTCTGGATGGAGAAAACCCACTTAAATTAACTTTCGGGTTCGCTGTGGATTTGGATGTCTAGGGTATCTTCGTCTAGGTAAATAAATAACAGATTAGGCTGACAGCAGACTTGGCAATCTTCGACATAGGATTGCTGAGTTCCGGCGCTGAGGTCAATAAAGGTAACATTGGGTTCGCCGCAGTAGGCGCAGCAATATTCGGCGGTATTTTGCATGAATGGAGCAGATGAGATTTACTGGGGGATATGATAACTTATTCGATAAAATAATAGCTGTAAAAAAATTAGTCCGCGTCGGCGGACTTCGTTTGGCGAGGTGCGATTTCAATCCCCCGCATAAAGGTTGCAAAAATAAGCGGCGATCGCCAAAGTAGATGCAGCGGTAAAATTGCGCGATCGCCGCTATTTTATTTCAGCATAACCAGAATTCGCTTAGTGCTTAATACACCCAATCTTCTTGCAGCAGGGTATTCCCTTCATAAATGCTGAGGCTGGCCCCGTTAACAATGTAGGTGTATATGCCATTTTCTGCCACATAGCCGGTGCCTTCTTCCACATAAGCGGGGATGGTGATATAGCCACCATTTGGGCCTTTTTCGACCCCATGATAATAGAGGCCATCGCCTTCACAGATATAGATCCAAAAGTTGTCAGTTTCGAAGAAGTCTACCATCGGCATTCCGCCGGCGCGATCGGGGCAATACTGTTGTTGCGCCAGTTCTAGGGGCATTTGGCGGTGGGTTTCAGGGGAGGGTTGCCGCGCCGAGTTTGTCTCCACAACTGCACCCACAGCCGGAGCAAACAATAAGGAGGCACCAGCGCCCATGAGGGCGATTTTCCAGGAATTTTTGTTTCGGGTCATGGGAATCAAGAAGGGTTAAACCCATCGAGAGTTCTACCCCACTGTTCTAACACCGAAAATTTGGAATGGCATCTGGTTTTTAACATTCCTTAATGTTTTTTGTCCCGATGGGCAATTTAGGTAGTATTTTAACTTATTTTCTCGGCGGAATTAAAATAACTGGTGGCCTCAGCGAGATGTTTTTTAAGGGTAGAAACGGGTAAGGGACCTTGGATGTGTTGCCAGGGAAGAATTTGCTCTGGCGACCAATTATTATAGACATAGAAATCTAGGTCGGGAAGTTGTCCGCGCAGTTGCTTGAAAGCGCGGCGATAACTGCCGAGGGTTTCACCATAATGACGCACTAATTCGAGCAGATGGGACAAGCGGCGATCGCCCCGAGAAATCAGGGCTTGAATCACGGACCAGTTATAACTTTCCGGGCGAAAATCAATGCCGCTTTTCCCCAATTCTTTCTTGAGTTTTTTCAGGCGTTTGTCCGCTTGTGGGTTGACACCAAACCACTGAAATGGGGTGTGGGCCTTGGGGACGAAGGTACTGCATCCCAGGGTGAGGCGCAAACCGGGGGCGGCTTTTTTCAGCGATCGCATCATTTCCACTGTCGCTTGTAAATCATCTGCGGTTTCTCCGGGAACTCCCGCCATCCCGTAGAGTTTTAAGCCGGATAATCCACCCGCTTTGGCATTCACGGCGGCTTGCATAATGTCATCGGTTGCCAATTTTTTGTTAACGATTTGGCGAACTTTTTCCGAACCGCTTTCCACGGCGATGGTGAGGGATTTCGTCCCCCGATTTGCCAGAGTTCTTGCCAGTTGTTCGGTCACGGTATTGGTTCGCACTGAAGCAATGCTCAAGCGCAAATCATCAAATTTTGATTGCGTCAAATAGTCTAATAACTCGCTAAATTCCGGATGTTGCGTCACCGAAGCGCCCAGCAATCCGATGCGATTGGTCACCGTTAATCCTTTGGCGATCGCCGGAATTAACGAGGCTTCCATACTCGCCGTTCTAAACGGTAACGTAAGATAACTGGCCAAACAAAAACGGCACATTTCCGGACAGCTTCGCACCACTTCTACCATGAAAATATTCGGCCAAGCGGCGTTTTCCGTCACCACCGGGGAAGCAGATAGGGTATTGCCGCGATAGGTTTGTTTCGCCACCGTGGCGGGAATTTCGGCATCAATCGGTTCGATGGATTGGATTTCCCCATCCGCACTTTGGTAGCTAACGTGATATAAACTGGGAACATACACCCCCGGCACCTGGGCCAGATGGCGGAGTTTCTCGGTTCGCGTGGCGTGGCGGACTTGTTTGTAAGCCTCGATAAATTCATCGAGCAAATTTTCCCCATCGCCGAGTAAAATAATATCGAAAAAGTCGGCAAAGGGTTCGGGATTTGCGGTCAGCACTGGCCCCCCGCCAAAAATTAACGGATGCCCCGCCCGACGATTTTGCGATCGCACGGGAATATCCATCGATTCCAACAGTCCCAAAATATTGACATAATCCAGTTCCCATGATATAGAAAATCCCCACAATTCTAAATCGATCGGTAAGGGTTCCTGTACGTCGGTAAACAAACGGCTGACTTGCAAATCCCCCCGGGAAGCAAGGGTTGCCCAAACAATTTGATAGCCAAGACTGGTAATCCCCACGCTATATTCATTGGGAAAAGCGTACACCAACCCAATCGCATCGCTATCGGGAATTGCGGGGGAAAACAGCAAGCGTTCTTCGCGAAACATAGAATCAGTCATGGGAAAAATTACAATAAAACAGCAGAAGAATTGGTCATTGGTCACTGGACAAACGACCAACGACAAATGACAAATGACACATACCCCCTCATTTGTATTTCACCTTAAACCATAAAATGGTTGCGGCTAAAACAAAGGTCACTAAGTTCGCTGCAATGATGGGGATATCGCGGTTAAAAAGGCCATAAACCAGCCAGAGAAATACGCCAGTACAGAATAACAAAAATGTGCCTAAGGAGACATCTTTGGTGGATTTGGATTTCCAAGTTTTCAGGACTTGGGGCACGAAGGCAATAGTGGTGAAGGTTCCGGCGAGCAATCCGATGGCGGTAACGAAGGTCATGGTTGGAAGGGGGGTTGAGATGCAACAAAATGGATTGATTTTATTGTAGAGGATTTTCGGAGAAAATCGCCTCCTGGACGAGTGTTTTTTCCCTGGGGGGTTGCTGGGGGCTGACGGTTGGGGTTGGACGAGGGTTTTATACTTGTGGGCGGCCAGGTTTTTCGTGAGATAAGTTGTGCCTTAAAGGGATAGGGCGCGGCGGTGGGATTGAGTTAAGAAACAGCCAGCAGAGGAAGGAATTTGAGGTTTGACAAGCAATGAAAACCAAGGAGGTCGCGATTGTGAATCCGCTTTGTAAAGTTGCGTCAATTGCCCGAAAAGCAGCGGCAAATCTGATATAATGAAAAAGTTATAAAATGTAAAAACCGCTAGCTTTTCGGGGGATGCGACAAAACTGACTCGAGTCATCGGCGCGATCGCGGCAAGGAGGGTACGCCAAAAAAAACGGGGTAAAAAATCAGGCGAGGGAAGGGTGAAACTCCTCTCTATTGTGGAAGAGAAATCCAGTAGAATAGATGCGATCGCCATTCTTCTAGATTGAACTTGCGCCATTATGCATGGGTAGCGGCAACTTCAGGGGAACCGAGCGATACTGAATTAGGGGCAAAAAGAATGAATGTTTTCTTGCATGAGGGGCAACCGGATATTTATCGAGGCTTTCAACGAGTTTTGGTGATTCAGCACCGAACCGAAACCGCATTGGAAGTGGCAGAACAGGGGCGTGCTAAAGCGTTTCAGCATCTATTGGCGACCCATTTAGCGCCAGAAGTGAACTTACCCCCCTGGGTCGATCCGCCGAGTATTTATGAAATCAAACAAATTGCCAAAGCTGAAAATGCGACCTTGGTGAGTTATTCCCTGCTGTACGACTACAATCAATTCTATCAGATGTCGCGGTTTCGGCTGGGGTTTAACTATCTCTACGCCTATGCTACAGATTTGTACGTTTGGGTAGTAACGCCCGCCGGAAAAGTCACGTTTCAGCAGGTAGACTTGCAACATTTGTGGCACAAAAAAAACACCTCCATTTCCGCCATTGTTCGCAGCGTGCGCGAGTTAATTAATGTCGGAGAAAGTGAAGCGCATTCGATGAGCTATCGCGAGCAACTGCAGTTTCTCTATCAATTGCTCATCGAACCGATCGCGGATTTATTGCCCAAAGAACAACACCATCGCGTCATTATTATTCCCCAAGACTTTTTATTTTTAGTTCCTTTTGCCGCCTTAATCGATTGCCAGGGAAAGTATCTGATCGAAAAACACACCCTCTCGATCGCCCCAGCGATTCAAGTATTAGAGTGGACGAACAAGCTGCGTAAACAGCAAAAACCGCAGAAACAACAGGGCGAAAACGGGCATAAAGCAACTCGCGACTCCTTAATTGTTGCCAATCCGAAAATGCCGCAAATTTGCCTAGAATTTGGCGAACCCCCGGTGCAACTGCTACAGCTTCCCCGGACCGAAACCGAAGCTAAAGCGATTGGCGAATTGCTGCAGACGGTGCCTTTAACCGGCGATCGCGCCACCAAAGCCGCCGTACTCGAAAAACTGCCCACCGCCGACATCATTCATCTTGCCACTCACACCTTTCTCGACGATACAGAAGTTTTGCAATGCGCGATCGCCTTGGCCCCCAGTGGCAAAAATAATGGCTTACTCACCCTCGGCGAAATCCTCAAATTGAAATTAAACGCGAAACTGTTGGTTTTGAGCGGTTGCGATATCAGTCGCAGTCACATTTGGGGGGATGGAATCGTGGCATTATCCCGTGGCTTTATTGCTGCTGGCGTACCCAGTTTAGTGATGTCTTTATGGTTGCCTCATCCCGGTTCTAACGTCAAATTTATGAGGCAATTTTATCACCACTACCAACAAAACGGAGACAAAGCAAAATCCCTGCGAATGGCAATGCTCGATACCATGCAAGCTTATCCCGAACCCCGACATTGGGCCGGATTTATGCTGATTGGAAAACCAGAATAATTGGCGAAATTTCGAGGCAATTTCGATGTTTTTTCCGCCCCACTTTAAGGAGTCAAACCGGATTCACACTCGGAATTATCCGGTGGAATGGGAATCGAAATCCGAAACTCCGTCCCCTCACCCGGTGCAGAAACGCAGTGTAATTGACCGTGATGTTTTTCCACCACCACTTGATAGGCGATCGCCAATCCCATGCCGGTGCCTTTTCCCACGGGTTTGGTGGTAAAAAAAGGGTCAAATATTCGTTTCTGAACCTCTTCCGGGATACCCACGCCATTATCGCCGATCGCGATCGTCACCCACTGGCGATCGCGCAATTCCGTGCGAATCCGAATTGCTGCATATTTCCTTGCACTTTCCCCTTGGCGGTGGATTTCTTCTAGGGCATCGATCGCATTGGTCAGGATATAGAGAAAAACCTGATTTAATTCCCCCGCAAAACACGCTACTGGCGGTACATTCCCGAATTCTTTAATAATGTTAATCTGCCCTTTTTCCAGGCGATCGCGCAAAATCAACAGGGTATTTTCCAATCCCTCGTGAATATCCACCGCTTTCATCTGCGCCTCATCCAACCGCGAAAAATTTCGCAGAGACAAGACAATTTTCCGAATGCGATCGCTTCCCCCTTGCATGGAAGAGAGCAAATGCAGCAAATCTTTCTGGATAAAATCCACATTCATCTCTTCCGACACCGCTTGAATCTCCCCTACCGGTTCGGGATAATGCTGCTGATATAACTGCAGCAGATAAAGCAAGTCTTCCATATATTCTCTAGCGTAGAGAATATTTCCCGAAATAAAACTGATGGGGTTATTAATTTCGTGAGCCACCCCCGCCACTAATTGTCCCAAACTGGACATTTTTTCGCTCTGAATTAACTGAGCTTGCGTCCGCTTTAAATCCTCCAGGGTTCGTTCCAATTTCTGCGCCTGTTCTAGTGCCGTATCTTCAAACACTTCCAGCAATTGTTCCAACGTCGCCACCTGGGATTTTAGCCGTTCGATTTCTTGATTTTTGCTGTTATTTTTCACGCAGAGTCTCCTACGATTGTCAAAATCCTTGGCACAGTTGATGGGAGTGCAAATTGTCAGGTGGGCAGTACAGAGCTGACAGTGGGAGGATGAAAAATCGTTTCTCCCACAAAAGGCAGCAGGGATAATTTCGCACTGAGGGCAAGGGGTTTAAATAAATTGGCAGTTTCGCGAGGAATGTGGTGTTTGGAGAAGAGAATAATCGCAAACAGGTCACAGGAAGAGGGCAATAACCCGCCAAATCCCAACACGGATTTAATGCCAAACGGAATCACAAAATCCCGTTGCGCCGGAATGTAAGGACTGCCCACCGCTTCTCCCACATAAAACACATTATAATTTTTCTGTTCCAGTTGCATGAATAATTCCGGATCCGGTTCGATTACAGTATCAAACTGCAAGCCAAACTGAGCGATAAGCTGGGAAAACATGGGAGATTTAGCGGCGATCGCTTGATTGGGCAGGGGAATGGCTTTATAATTTTGCGAAAGCTGTCGGTGGTTCCATGCGGGTCTTTCGCCCACCGTCGCCAGGAGGGTCAAACATTTCATCATTGGCGTACAAGGTTCCCCCGTCAACTTTGCCCGAACAAACTGGCGCAATTCCTCTGGTAATTTTTGATAGGGATGGGTTTTGAAAAAGCGCACTAAGGTACAGCATTTTTCCCCAGTGGCGGTATCTACTAAATTTTGATAGAGATAATCCACGATCGCATGGGCAACTTCTTCCATATTGGTTTTATCCTTGCCCAATCGCCGTAACGTCGCACTACAGGCGATCGTGTCACTCAGTCCAAACCGCGTTAAGTCATGCATTCCGTTTGCTAAATCCAATCGTTTTCTCAGACAAAGGTGGGACTTTTTCTAATTATTGCAAATAATTCTCAATTTTTCAATCGCATCTTGCCACTGGATGTTCGCGAAACCGCCGGCGAACCGATTTGTGCCCCGCCTTACCCCACCGATGGGCAGTATTCTCAGCCGGGAGTTAAAATCATTTCCAGGGGTGCTGTGAGTCAGTGTGGGTTGGCGAACCAACCCACCCGATCGCTACTTACCGTTTTGCATAAGCTTTCATCGGTTCTTTAATAAAGCGAATGTACAAATGCCGGAAAGTAGATTTCAGGACCCGAGGCATGCCAAAATCAATGGGAACCAAAGCCTCGGGTAATTTCCAATCCGCCACTTTTAAATCCACTGGGCGGGCGTGAGGAAAGGTAATTTCTGACAATTCCGGACATACACCCAAGCGCATCGAAGCTGCAGCAGTGGGCACCAAATGTGGTTCTACCCCGAGCAATTCTAACAAGGCGCGATCGCAGGCAAACACATCAGCAGAAGCGGCCAAAATGCCCAAATTTCGGGGTTCGCCGCCACTCGGTCCGTTGCCTTCGTGACCGATAATGCCATCCACAATCGTCAAATTCGGGTTCAGCGATCGCGCGGTTTCCACCAGCATTTCACCAAACCGATTTGCATCTTTCCCCGCTTCCATATGCCACCAGGCTTTCATTTTTCCCGGTACGCAACCAAACAGATTTTTCACCCCCAGGGTCATAGTTAACTGAACGTGAGATTTTACCTTCGGTAAATTAATCAAAACATCCGCTTCGATTGCCTCTTTTGAAAGCAACAAATGATTAAAATTATCTCCCACCGTTTCATAACGGTTGCCGTGAAATTCCACAATGGGCAGATTCAATTCTTCCACCAATTCTTGATAACCATTAGCGAAAGCAACGCCTTTAGCGCTACCAAATGCCGGACTATCTCCCAGAAAAGGCTTTCCGCCCACTTCTTGCACCATTTGAGCAATGCAGTAGACGATTTCCGGGCGGGTAACGCATTCTTTGGTCGGACGCGAACCGGTGAGCAAATTGGGTTTGAGCAGCACCCGATCGCCCGGTTTGACGAAAGCCGAAATGCCCCCTAATGGCTCGAGAAGCGTTTCTAAAGAGTGCCGCAGCGATCGCAGTTCGTAAGCATCGGCACGAATTAAACTAACCGTAGACATAGCAGTGAAGTTTCCAATCCAAACAGTTTACAATCCAGTAGTAGTTTGTTATTGTACCTTGCAATTGTAGGGGCATGGCGGTATGCCATACCCCTACAGGAGAGAATAACGATTCCGTGAATCTTTGCGGAGGGAAACTCCCTTAACCATTGACCGGTAATCGTCCAGCAGCGCCGCGCTGCATGGTTGTCACCCGCTCAACATTGGCAAACACCCCTTTCCCTTGATAGCCGGGAACCGGGGGCTTGATTTCCACTTTTACCACTTTAGCGGTACATACCGACACGGTTTCATCTATCAAATGAAAGATTAACCAAGGTTGCTGTAACATTTCGGGAAGTTGCTGCTGGAATTGCTGTGCTGGCAAGGGAATTTTAAACGAATCGCTGTGACCGCTTTCGTAATAAAAGGTCACTTCGGTAGAACTTTGAGCCTGCATTGAGGCAAATGAACCTCGGGCCATAATTGCACTCCTAATATTATCGACGATAGGTGGGATTCCGAGATGACGGAACCCGCTCCCTTCACTCTAACGCCTCACAGAATTAAGAATTAAGAATTAAGAATTAAGAAAAGATAAATTCTCAATTCTCAATTCTCAATTGTCAATTTTCAATTTTCAAATCGTGCCTGGACGAGCGCTCATTTTCTGCAAATCGAGAACCCGGGAGAGTTCTTCTTCATTCATCAGACCGCGATCGAGGACGATTTGGCGCAGGGACTTGCCGGTTTCGAGAGATTCCTTCGCAACGGCGGCGGCGTCGAGATAGCCGATGTGCGGGTTGAGGGCGGTGACGAGAGCCAAACTGCTTTCGGCGTATGCTTCGCAGCGATCGCGCTTGGCGGTAATATCCGGGAGACAGCGATCGCTGAGGGCTTGAATGGTATTGCCCAGGATTTCAATGCTGTGGATGAGATTGTAAGCAATCAGGGGCATCATCACATTCAGTTCCAACTGACCCGCTTGTGCGGCCAAAGCGATCGCGCTATCATAGCCCATCACCTGGAAACAGACCATCGAAGTCATCTCCGCCATCACCGGATTGTACTTTCCGGGCATAATCGAGGATCCAGGTTGAACCGGCGGTAACTGAATTTCCTTCAGGCCCGTATTCGGACCGGAGTCCATCAAACGCAAATCGTGGGAAATTTTCACGCAATCTTGGGCCAAATTGCGTAATGCGCCGGACATATTCACAAACGGACCCATGCTTTGCATCGCCGCCATCAAATGTAAAGCCGGTCGTAACGGAATGCGAATCAAGCCCGAGAGGACATTCACCACGCGATCGCGATACTGAGGGTGAGTATTTAACCCCGTCCCCGTAGCACTCCCGCCGATGCCGAGAATCGTCAGTTCTTTCGCCGCCGCTTCCACGCGGATGACATGTTCGGTAAGGATTTGCGCCCAAGCGCGGAAAGATTCCCCCAGACGCACCGGCACTGCATCTTGCATGTGGGTTCTGCCAGATTTAACCACATCGTGGAATTCACTAGCTTTACGATCGCAAATCGCGATCGCATCAGCCATCGCCGGATAAAGGTGACGCTGCAGTGCCAGCAAACTGCCGATCCGAATGGCTGTAGGAATCACATCATTAGTGGATTGACCGTAGTTTACCGCATCGTTGGGACTGACGCGCTGGTAATTGCCTTTTTTGTCTCCGAGTAGTTCCAGGGCGCGATTCGCCAGGACTTCATTCACGTTCATGTGATGGGAGGTGCCCGCCCCAGCTTGATAAACATCCACCACAAATTGGTCGCGTAAGGAACCCTCGAGGATTTCATCCGCCGCGCGAACGATCGCATCCCCAATGTCTTGCGGGATGCAGCCGAGTTCCGCATTGGCGATCGCCGTTGCTTTTTTAATCAGCACACAGGCATCCACATAGGTTGGCAGGGGTTTAATCCCGCTGATGGGAAAATTTTCCATTGCCCGCAGGGTTTGAATGCCATAGTACGCATCGGCGGGGATTTCCCGTTCTCCCATCGAGTCGCGTTCGGTTCTGGATTGTAAGTTGGGTTGGTCGCTCATTCTACTGTTTTTTCTGCCCTTTGTTTCACATCTTTTGATGACAATCAAAGTAATTTTACCGATCCAAGTGAGGTTTTCTCGCAGTATCCTAATTTTTAGGAGGGAGCGAAGCGATTTTCCAACCACCACAGATAAGCTATGAATCAAGTGATGTCGATTTACGAAAGACCCCTAGAATGCCGACCGGATAGCTACTGGGAATGGTACCAACTCGGCAGCGCCATGCGAGATATGCGTCGTTACGAAGACGCCCTTGCCAGCTATGACAGAGCGTTAGAGTATCAACCGCAAGATTATTGGACCTGGTATCAGATTGGCAACGTTTTGGATGAATTGGGGCGATATGAAGAAGCAGTTGCCAGTTATGACAAAGCCTTGCAAAGTAGGCCAAAAGACTATTGGGCCTGGTACGAAAGGGGCGGCAGTTTGCTCAAAAGGCAATGTTACGACGAAGCGATCGCCAGTTACGATCGCGCCTTAGAGATTCGCCCCGAGGATTACTGGGCCTGGTACGAAAGGGGCAACACCCTGGGGGATGCCAGTCGCTACTTGGAAGCGGCGCAAAGCTATGAAACGGCGATCGCCATTCGACCCGATGATTTCTGGGCCTGGTATCGTCGCGCCGACGCCTTAAACTTTGCCGCCCGGTATGAAGAAGCTGCCATCTGCTACGATCGCGCCGTGGAATTGAAACCCGACGCGGCGCGGGCCTGGTATCGCCGGGGAAAAGTGCTCGATTTGCTGGGAGATTCCCTAGGGGCGATCGCCAGTTACGATCGATCCTTGGAACTCGACCCCGAGGATTATTTCGTCTGGTACGATCGCGGGATCGCCCTGCAGGATTGCGATGCCCATGCCAAAGCCGCTGCGAGTTACGAACAAGCCAGTTTGTTGAGGCCCGAGAGTTATTGGGTGTGGTATCAACGGGGCAATGCCCTGCGTCACCTGGGGCGTTATGATGAAGCGATCGCCAGCTACGATCGCGCCTTGGAGTGTACGCCGGATTGGCAACACTGGGGAGAGGAATACGAACGCTTAACCAGTTGGGTGTGGTGTTCCCTGGGCATAGCTTTGACTCAGTTGCAGCGGTATGATGAAGCGATGAGGAGTTTTCAGAAAGCCCTGACAATTCACCACCAAGATCCGGAAATTTGGTACGAACAAGGGCGCTGTTATGCCCGACAGGGGGAAACTGAGGGGGCGATCGCCTGTTTGCAAGAAGCGATTTATATTCATCCGGATGAATACCGGGCGATCGTGGCACAAAATCCGGAGTTTGAAGGGTTGCGCGCCGACGAGCGATTTCGGTCGTTGATGTAAGGATTAATTGAATTTTATTTTATGATTGAGCGATCGCCCCTGGGGTGAAAATTTGCCCGATTGTCTCCCCAAAGCCGCACCACTCCCCTGCTGCTTTTGGGGAATGCCCCACCGGGAGGGGGATATCCAACCATCAGGAGTCTCCTTGCATCCGCTTGTTAAGATAACGTCAACACTGCGATCGCGGCAAGTCCCCCCATGACTCATCCCAATTATCCACCCGTGGAAGACGAACCCGAGGAGTATATCGCCTTGACGAACCAAGGCGTCATGCTCGTGGCACGAGGCGCGTATGATGAAGCAATGGCCAGCTTCGATCGCGCCCTAGAGTTAAAACCAGATTATTTTGCCGCGTGGCACGATCGCGGCAATTTATTGTTTGATTTGGGGCGTTATGAAGAGGCGATCGTCTGCTACGATGAGGCGATAAAAAGCCAACCGAATTTGAGTATGCTCTGGGTGGCGCGAGGCAATGCTTTGGGAAAATCAAGGCAATACGAAGCTTCGGTGGCAAGTTACGATCGCGCCTTGGAACTCTCGCCAAATAATGAGTTTGCTTGGTTTAATCGCGGGATTTCTCTGGCTTCCTTGAATCGCGCCTCCGAAGCGATCGCCTCTTACGATAAAGCGTTAGAAATTAATCCCGACAATCACGAAGCCTGGACGAATCGCGGGAATGCCCTGTTCGATTTAGAGCGCTATCAAGAGGCATTGGCCAGTTGGGAAAAAGCATTAGAATTAGAAGAAAATGACCCGATTGCATTGTTTAATCGGGGGTTTTTGTTAGAGACAATTGGGGAATACGAGCGGGCGATCGCCAGTTTTAATAAGGCGTTGAAGCTTCAGCCCAATTCTCCGGATTCTTGGATTTATCGCGGTCACGCAATGGCTTGTTTGGGACAAACTGAAGAAGCGATCGCCTCCTGGGAAAAAGCCTTAGAATTGGCACCGAATGATGAGTGGATCTGGTGCGATCGCGGCGACTTGCTCCAGAATTTAGGACGGTATGAAGAAGCGATTGCCTGTTATGAGCGCTCTATCTCTATTAATCCGCAATCTGCAGAAGCGTGGTATGCGATCGCCTGCTGTTATGCCGCACTCGGACAAGGCGATCGGGTGATGGACAATTTGCGCCAAGCCTTGCGTATAAATGCCGAAGAATATCGCCATCGCGCCTTAGCTGATGCCGGCTTTGATAGCCTGCGTCACTCGGAGCAATTTCATCGCTTAATGCGCGATCGCGAGTCGGATTCATAACCGACAACCGAGGTGACATTCTTTCGCCATTCTCAAATGCCCCGACCCCCAGGTAGGGTGAGCAATGCTCACCCTAGAGGAATTAGCGATAAGTGGAGCGCGTGCCAACTCCTTCTCGCTCTCGAGCTGGATCGGCATAAACGGTATGTTCCTCATGGCGTTTTTTACCGCCGAGACCCGCTAAACCGAGCAAACCGAATAATCCGAGTAACCCCCAAGCACCCCAGTTATCGTTGTCTTCATATTCTAGTTCGGCAACTTCTTCTCGCGGGGTTTCATAAACATCATCTACCTGAGCCGATGCCGGCAGGTTGAAAGGCAAGAACGCCAAACTAGCGCCGAGAACTCCAGCACTAATAACCTTGGAAAATTTATTGGTGAGTTTCATAAACCTATTTAAGTTCCTGAATTGTTTTGCTTGCTTTTAATTTTAAGGAATTGGTTACAGAACAGACATCAATCTGAAGAAAGATATTGGAACGGTGGGGAGATTATCTCTGAAGAAATAGGCCCAAAGAAAGACGCCGGGATTTGGAAAACTAAGGAATGGGTTGTGCGATCGTTTCCAGACATCGGGTTAGGTGCGGGGGGTAAAAGCTGCCGAAATTTATCCCTCTGTGGGAAGACAAAGCCCGGAAAAGCCACTACCCTGGATTGAGATTGCCGATGGAGGGCGATCGCCTTTGCAACCCCTTGCGATTTCGGATCGACCTTTGCTAGTGCGGATATTTTCGAGCAGACCCCAGGCAAAACATGCCTCGTCATCAAAACCGCCGAGGGAAAGGCAGGGAAAACCCAAGGAATTCCCGGGAAGGGGAATCGGTGGAACACTTGCGCCCTTCGAAAACACACTGCCTGATGAGCGCGCCGACACCTACGCCGAAGGCGGCGAGGAAGGAAACCCACAGGAGGCGAGGGAGGATCGTCGGGATTGAGGGGCGGCGAAATGCCACAGATGCGGACAATACAGACTGACAACCGCTGCATCATGGTGGGGGTTTGAGCGATCCGCGATCGCTTCGGCGTCGGCATCAGCTTTCGGTACCCCATTTTCGCGCAACGGAGAAACAATCGAGGGATCCAAGAGAAAAAATATGCTCGATTGGCAGGGAAAAAGATGTAATCCACCCAATTAATTGGTAGAGTAGTTGAACAGGAGGAATTTTGCGTCCGCGAGACCCGGGGCAACCGAAAGCACGCCCGGTGAGAAGAAGCAGGCGTGAATGCCAATCCGGCAATCCCGGTCGATATCTAGTGGAGCAAATTGATTTGCCCTGAGCCAGTGGTTCGAACGAAATATTAACCGATCGGGTTGGAAGAGTAGTGCCAGGGAGCTAACCGAAGGAGTAACGGGAAATCTGAGACTAATTGAGCCGTTTATCCGCTAGTTTGGGCAGAAATACGGACAATTTTATCAAGGTTTGTAAACGAAGTGGGTAGCGATCGCGTGCAATCTTCCCCCAGAGGAAGAGGCAATCTATGCACAGATTGCCCTTTAATTTGTGTGAACTCTTATCGTCTTGTTGTGCAGCAAAGGAGTTGGAATGTCCGACCTGATTAAGTCCGTCCTAAAATGCGATGAAAAAATCGATCTGCGCCAGTTTATCAGCGAATTACGCGGCTCAGACCAGCGGTATTTTCTGCGAAATGATATTGTACGCGCGTTTGCCGATTACTGTAGCCAACATGAAAAGGCGGGATATTTTTATAAGTCATCGTATCTTGGCAAACTGATTGACTACACCCAGGAGATTATCCTGGAAGACGAAAGCATCTGCGCGATCGTGCGATCCAAGATTGCCTCGCAGCAAGTGTTTCGGATCTGGGACGATTTAACCGTCGAACCGATGAGCATTCAAGATTTGCTCGACGTGCGCGATCGGATCGTTAACCGCTACCGACCCACAGAAGGAGATGTCCTCGAACTGGACTTCGCGCCATTTTACGACTATTCTCCCACCATTCGCGACCCCAAAAACATCGGCAAAGGCGTTCAGTTTCTCAACCGCTATCTTTCCAGCAAACTGTTCCAAGATGGGCGCAAGTGGCTCGAACTGCTCTATGAATTTTTGAACCTCCATCAATATAATGGGCAGCAACTGCTGATTAACCATCGGATTAAAAATCGGCGGGAATTGTCCGATAAAATTAAAGATGCGATCGCCTTTGTCGGCGATTTGCCCGAGGACAAACCCTACGTCGATTTTCGCTTTCAGTTGCAAGACCTCGGATTTGAACCCGGTTGGGGCAACACCGCCGGTCGAGTGGGCGAAACCCTCGAAATTCTCGACGAACTGATTGACTCCCCAGACGATGCCGTGCTCGAATCGTTCGTCTCGCGCATCCCGATGATCTTTCGCGTGGTTCTCGTTTCCGTTCACGGTTGGTTTGGACAAGAAGGAGTGCTAGGGCGTCCCGACACCGGGGGGCAAGTGGTCTACGTCCTCGATCAAGCGCGCAGTTTAGAGAAGCAACTCGAAGAAGAATTCAAACTCGCCGGATTAGACGTGTTGGGCGTTTATCCGAAAACCATCGTTTTATCCCGTTTGATTCCCAACGCCGAAGGCACCCGCTGCAACCAACGCCTGGAAAAAATACGCGGCACCGAAAACGGCTGGATTCTGCGCATTCCCTTCCGCGAATTCAATCCCAACATGACCCAAAACTGGATTTCGCGATTTGAAATCTGGCCTTATTTGGAAACCTACGCCCTAGACGCAGAAAAAGAACTCCTCGCAGAATTTGAAGGCAAACCCGATCTCGTCGTCGGGAACTACTCTGATGGGAACTTAGTGGCATTCCTCCTGGCACGTCGCCTGAAAGTCACCCAATGCAATATTGCCCATGCCCTGGAAAAATCTAAGTACCTCTTCAGTAACTTGTACTGGCAAGACTTAGAGAATCAATATCACTTTTCCCTGCAATTTACGGCTGATTTGATTGCCATGAATGCGGCAAACTTCGTCATCAGTAGTACCTATCAAGAAATTGTGGGAACCCCCGATAGCGTCGGACAGTACGAATCATACGATTGCTTCACCATGCCCGATCTGTATCATGTGGTCAAGGGCATCGAACTCTTCTCACCTAAGTTCAACGTGGTGCCCCCGGGAGTGAACGAAGCGGTGTACTTCCCCTATACCCGGACCGACGATCGCATCCTCAGCGATCGCGAACGGCTCGAGGAATTGCTGTTTACCCTGGAAGACCCCACCCAAGTGTTCGGCAAACTTGAGGATCCGAGCAAGCGCCCCATTTTCTCGATGGCCCGCCTCGACCGGATCAAGAACCTCACCGGTTTGGCAGAGTGCTTCGGTCAAAGCGAAGCGCTGCAAGAACACTGCAACCTGATTTTGGTGGCGGGTAAATTACGCGCGGAGGAATCCACTGATTCCGAAGAACTCAGCGAAATGCAAAAACTGTACAACATCATCGAGCACTACGATCTGTACGGGAAAATTCGCTGGTTGGGGGTGCGTCTCCCGAAATCCGACTCCGGCGAAATCTACCGCGTCATCGCCGATCGCCACGGCGTTTTCGTCCAACCGGCACTGTTTGAAGCCTTCGGTTTGACCATTTTGGAAGCCATGATTTCCGGTTTGCCCACCTTTGCTACTCAGTTTGGTGGACCGTTGGAAATCATTCAAGACAAGAAAAATGGGTTTTACATTAACCCGACGAACGTGGAAGAAACTGCCGAGAAAATCCTGGATTTCGTTTCCAAGTGCGACCAAAGTCCGCATTATTGGGAGGAAATTTCCCAGCGCGCGATCGAGCGCGTTTACAGTACCTACACCTGGAAGATTCACACCTCGCGCTTGCTTTCCCTCTCGAAAATCTACGGTTTCTGGAATTACACTTCTAAGGAAAATCGCGAGGATTTGTTGCGTTATCTAGAGGCGTTGTTCTATCTGATTTTCAAACCTCGCGCCCAAGCATTGCTAGATGCACACTGGCAACGGTAAGCGATCGCGCATTTAATTTTCATCCCTAGACGGTACTGGCTCCGGACTTCCTGTTCCTTGCCACAAACCATTGGGTGGACAAGCGTCCACCCAATTTTATTGCCGTTTCTCGTCGGCCAACTTCACCACTTTTCTCCAAGTGACGCCGCCAGAACTTTCCCACCTGTTAAGCGGGAAAAATTAGCTGTTTTTCTAGCAACCTATCTCCCAAATCCCATTAAAAAAATAGGATGATAGAGGCTTCTGTATCCGCCTTCAAACAGTGTCAGGTCATCCTCTCTGTCAATTGTTATCCAAACAGGGTACTTTATTCGGGGAAATCGTAAATCTACGAAATCGAAATATTGGCTATTTGTTGTTTTCGGTAAAAATATTTTAATCATCAAAAAATCTATAATATTGTTTGGATTTTATCCCCTGAATTGGCCAGAATACTCTATTTTTTGCAGAAATTTCAAAAAGGATGATTTTGATGAACGGTTCCGGCGACAGATAAAATTTAGAGAAGCAGGTGGAAAGACGCAGACATGCTTTTTCCTGGCGAGCGCCCCCTCGGATCGCCCTAATTTGCCGAAAACCCCAACCAGCCTGATAAGATTTTTCCCTGAGTTGGGTATAATCAACCTCAAGATACTCTGATGAACCTTAGAGTGTCGGCTCTGGGGAAACAACTTCCTTCCCGCTCATCGCTACGGTTATCAAGCTGTAGGGATAGATTTTGTTGGGTCAGTGGGTTAATGGAAGTTAGGGAGTAATTTGGCCATTTTGAATTATGCCCCAAGGTTGTCCGGAGTGTTGAACGAGCGGCAAAATTATTCGATTTTCGTCGATCGCCAACTCAGATAAAGATTCAGTGTAGTTGACACAAGGGTGACAATCTGATGTTCAAGAGCGTTTACAGTTTAGCTGGAATAGATAGAGGTTCCAAATGTTAGGCAAGGGAAACAGTCCGAGGGATTGTTTTCATCTGTAAGCAAGATAGAACGAGTGCATCTCAATGGTAGCGAGCGATCGCCGCTGACCATCGGTTACAAAACGCAAAAGCGGCATCTACCCTCTCTTAAATCGATCCGCACGCGCTGAGAGCCTCACATAAACTTCCCAAGTTGAATTTACGGTTTTGTAAAGTTAGGAGTTCCAAACATGGCAGGGAATAGCGGATCTAATTTATTTGTCAATTTCAATAGCGGGCAAAATCTCAGAGAGCAGATAGAGGAAGAGACCCTCCTAGGGGCGAGAAGCCAACAAGAGCCAGGCATTTTTTTAGATTTATCGCTCCAGGAAATCATTCAAGGAGAAAGCGGAGACGATACCATAATTGGTGCCCTCAGTGAAGATACCATCCAGGGGAACAGTGGGAACGACTCCTTACTGGGAAACACCGACAACGATCGCCTGAGTGGGAACGACGATGACGATACAGTTTATGGCGGTGCAGGAGACGACACCCTAGACGGAGGAGAAGGAAACGATCGCCTGTGTGGCGACTTTAGCAACGATGGCACGCCGCTTCTGGAAGGGTTCGGCAACGATGTTATCTTAGGCGGAGGGGGAAACGACGACATCGACGGCAACCAAGGCAGCGATCGCCTCGATGGCGAAGCCGGCAGCGACACCATTAATGGCGCTGAAGGCAACGATGTAGCGATCGGCGGCACAGGCAACGACCTGCTTGCCGGCGACACTGGAGACGATCGGATATTTGGCGGCGAAGGAGACGATGCGGCATCGGGTGGAGATGGCAACGACGAGATATTCGGCGAAGCCGGCAACGATTTACTCGATGGCAACCAAGGCAGCGATCGCATCGATGGAGGGATAGGCAACGACCTCCTGCGCGGAGAAAACCCAAGCGACCCCACCGCCGACCCCTTTCTCATCGGACTCAACCTCGGCGGTAGTGACGTCCTGATCGCAGGCGAAGGAGACGACACCGCATTCGGCGCACAAGGCAACGACCAAATCTTCGGCAATCAAGGCAACGACCTGCTCTTCGGCAACACTGGCGTTGACCTGATATTTGGTGGTCAGGGAATCGATACGATCTACGGCGGTAAAGACAGCGACGACATCTTCGGCGACCTCGGCAACGACCTCCTCTACGGCGACATAGGCGACGATCGCGTAAACGGCGGCGAAGGCAACGATTTGATTTTTGCCAACCAAGGCAACGACTTCACCAACGGCAACCAAGGCGACGACACCGTATATGGCGGACAAAACAACGATACCGTCCGAGGCGGTCAAGGCAACGACATCCTCTTCGGCGATTTAGGCGATGACTTCCTCTTCGGCGATTTAGGTCTCAATACCCTCACCGGCGGAGAAGGATCCGATCGCTTTGCCCTCGCCCCCGGAACCGGAGACTTTTTGCAAACCGCCACCAACTTCGTCACCGACTTTACCGATGGCGTAGACTTCCTCGAATTTACCCAAGGAACCACCTTCGAGCAACTCATCATCCGGCAAGGCGTCGGCGAAAACGCCAATAACACCGTCATTCTCGACTCCTTAACCGGCGCAATTACCGTCTTGCAGAATATCAACGTCAGCAACATTACCCGAGAAGACTTCCTTCCCCCCGAACCCCCACCGGCCCCGGAACCCCCGGCAGAAGACGGCACCCCCTTACCACCCCCCACCCTCGGACCAATCCCCACGCCACCGCAACAACCGCAACCACCGCAACCACCGCAACCACCGCAACCACCGCAACAACCGGGAACCTTGCAATTTAGTACCGCCACTTACACCGTCAACGAGAACGGCACCCCACAGATTACCATCAGTCGCGTCAATGGTACTCAAGGAGATGTCAGCGTCACCGTCAGCATTACTGGGGGAACCGCTACGGCAGGGGATGACTTTGAAAATACCAATTTCCCCCTCACGGTCAACATCCCCGATGGGCAAAATTCGGCGAGCGTGCCCCTAACCGTCATCGATGATGGTGTCGTTGACGCCAACCCCACCGAAACCGTGGAGTTGACGCTTTCCAATCCCACCAACGGAGCCACTCTCGGGGGCACCACTAGCGCCACCCTGAACATCGTCGATATCGATAACGCCGGGATAATTCAGTTTAACCAAGCCCAATACAGCCTCGACGAAAACGGCGGCACCGTCACCGTAGAAGTGCAACGAGTCGGCGGCAGTTCCGGACAGGTCACGGTTCCGTTAAATATCGGAGCCGGCACTCCCAACGCCACCCGCAATACCGACTACACCGACGATTTACCCGCTCAGATTGTCTTCGCCGATCGCGATGTCTCACCCAAGACCTACACCATTACGGGGGTTGACGATACCGCGATCGAAGGCACGGAAAACATTCAGTTATCCTTGGGCACTCCCTCCGGCACTGCAACCCTGGGCACGCCGAATAGTGCCACAGTCAGTATTTTGGATGATGATGTGCCGACGATTACCGTCAGTGCCGCCGACGATGAAGCCGACGAAGGAGACCCCACCAATACGGGTCAATTTGTGGTGTCCAGCGACCTCGCAGCTCCTGCCGGAGGGATAACGGTCAATATTGCCGCCGGGGGTACGGCAACAGAAGGCACGGACTACAGCAATATCGGCACCAGTGTCGTCATTCCAGCCGGTCAGACGACGGTTAATCTTCCCGTGGAAATTCCGGCGGCGCTTAATGATACCGATGCAGAAGGACCCGAAACCGTGGAACTCACCGTGCAACCCCCCACCAATCCCACGGATTACAACGTCGGTCCGGCACCAGATAATTCGGCCACGGTGACGATTGTCGATGATGATGTGCCTACGGTTTCGATCGCGGCGAGCAATGCCCGACTGGCAGAAAATGACCCTGCCAATACTTCCACCTTGACAGTTACCCTCACCGGGGGCATTACGGCACCCATTACCGTAGACTTGAATTTGGGCGGTTCAGCCACTCAAGGTGACGATTTCACCGTCAGCGGTACCAGCGTCACGTTTAATCCCAGCGATGTGGGTGCCGATGGCACGGCCACCAAAACCTTGAGCGTGACGCCGCAAGATGATGCGGTGCGCGAACCCAATGAAATTGCGCGGTTTCGTTTAGCTTCTGCCCCTGGGGGAGAGTATGCTCTGGCTTCCGAGCAGAATAACCAACAAGCTACTGTCACCTTTTTGGATGACGAAACCTCACAGCTCTTATTCGGGGTTGCCGATCCTCTGGCGTCGGAAGTGGGTGACGATATTACGGGCGCTTTAAATATCTCTCGCTTTGGCGGAAGTGCCAACCCTATCACGGTTAATTACGAGATCGATACCACGGTGGCGAATGCCGCAACGCCAGGGGAGGACTACGACACCAGCAGCCTCCCGGGCTTCGATCCGGTCACCAATCAAGGCAGCGTCACCATTCCGGTGGCTCAAGAGTCGGTGCCGATTACGATTAATCCGGTGGATGATGGCATTGCGGCAGGGTTGCCGAATGAGGCGCTGACGGAATTTATCGTGTTTAACCTCCTCCCGGGGACGGGTTACGAGGATCCCACAGCCATTCCGGCGGCTACGATACAACTGATCAATAATGCCTCGTAGGTTTGCCGGGATTTCTCGGTAGGGGCGATCGCGAAAGCTGATTTAGCTTTCGCGATCGCCCCGAGTTTTCGGATATCCCCATCCCTGAGCCGATGGGGAGAGCTGACGGCAATCGAGCGATCGAGTAAGATCGAAAAAGATAGCAATTATTTTGAACTGTAGCCTGGAACCGCAATCCAAATACCTATGACCTCTTCCATTCTCGTCGAAAAGACAAAGTTAGAACAGCCTCCGCGCGAGATTTGCTATCTCGGCGATCGCGCTTTGCGTCAAAATGCAAAGCGGGTCTCTCGCGTGGATGACAATGTACGCCAATTGGTCAAGGAAATGCTGCAAACCATGTACAGCGCTGATGGCATTGGTTTGGCAGCACCCCAAGTGGCGGTGCAAAAACAAATCATCGTGGTAGACTGCGACCCGGAAAACCCCGCCACTCCGCCGGTGGTGTTGATCAATCCGACGATTAAAAAATTCAGGGGCGACGATACCCTCTATCAAGAAGGATGTCTCAGCATTCCGGGGGTTTATTTAGATGTGAAACGCCCAGAAGCGATCGAAGTTTCTTATAAAGACGATCGCGGTCGTCCGAGCAAGTTAAATGTCAAAGGTCTGTTGTCCCGTTGCATTCAACATGAAATGGATCACCTCACCGGCGTGTTGTTTGTCGATCGCGTGGAAAATCAACTGATGCTGACTCAGGAGTTGGCCAAACATGGATTCTCCTCTAAAGCGGTTCAACCCTTTGCTTAGCTTTGATGCCGATATTCTCGGGTGAAGTTCTTCTGGCTCTGATTGGGTAGGAAACTTCACGCTCCCTGTTGGTAATGTTTCGACGATCACTTCACCCCTCTTGCATTAATATGGCAGTTACTCCGAAAAGTGGACTTTTTCTGGCCGCTTCTTGCATCGCCGCGATCGCAGCCGTGGGTTCGATTTTTGAACTCGCTTCTGGAAATCCGGATCTCGGTACCACGATCGATACCATTATTCTGGCTCTGAGTATTCCTGGCGCTGTGTTGTTTTTCATCGCCGCCGTGCGCGACGCCCAAGCCAACAATAAATAATGTCTCGGTGTTATCCGAGGGCAATCGCTTCCACGGTGGGGACGGGCTTTCTGCTCGTCCCCGCCGTTGTTTAGAGCCACTTTTCCCCGCACTCGCAGCCCGTCCCCCAGCTTTCATAACTATTACTTATCAGACTGATTAAGATTCCTGTGGCTGAAAACCCTTTACAAACCTTAACAATGTCGTTAATATAGGAAACATCATAACCTTGAAAACCAAATAGCAATCATAAGAACTATGACGACCACTTTACAGCAGCGCGAAAGCGCCAATCTGTGGGACCGGTTCTGCGAGTGGGTCGCTAGCACCGAAAACCGCCTTTACATCGGCTGGTTCGGCGTGCTGATGATTCCAACTCTGCTCACCGCCACCGTCTGCTACATCATCGCGTTCGTCGC
>NZ_JAJENT010000269.1:0-303 GCF_035615515.1 Phormidium sp. CCY1219 | reverse complement strand
ACCCCCACTTATTGGACTCACGACCCAATGGGTGAAGCGGGGAACGGAAGGCGGACAGGGTAAGCCAATACCCGTAGTAACCGACCACTGCCAAATGCCTAAGTCTAGTAACCAAATCATCGGCTTGAACCCTCGTAATTATATAGCGGCGAAAGTGGATGTTACGCCGCGCCCAAAACGGGCAAAGGGAAAGGTCAGGGGGTCTACTAACCACTGACACCGACTCGCGAAAGTACCTCGGGGGAGAGATGGAGGCTAAGGGCATAACACCCCAGATGATGGAACGAGATAACCCGACTAGGA
>NZ_JAJENT010000268.1:0-15165 GCF_035615515.1 Phormidium sp. CCY1219 | reverse complement strand
CCCACGCCTCATAGCTCAAGCCGGTTAGAAACCGGCTGAAAACGTTATCACAGAAGCATTTCAGTCGGTTTCAGGCGTTTCTACGGGAATAGTTTATCGCACAAATAAGCCAGAGAGGCGATCGCCTGTAGGATATGCGCTTAATTTGCGATCGCCATTCCTTTGCGGTCGAATAAATACAGCTTAGTGGTATCTACGGCTAAAGCGAGTTGAGAGGAGTGGTGAAGTTCGCGATAAGACCCGAGGCGGGCGATCGCGATAGAAGAATTTTCCTCTAAATTATTTTCCAATGCTTCGGTGGGGTCTCCTTTATCTTCGATTTCAATTTTAGACACGGGAGATTTGAAATAGATTATCATTTCATGGCCGAGGGCTTCTACGGTATTTACCTCCACGTCAATTTTGCGGTTTTCGGGGGTATTGCTGTCGGCGAGGAAAAAGGCTTCCGGACGCAATCCGGCGATAATGGGTTTATTCACATAGCGCTTGATTTCCGAGTAGCGATCGGCGATTTCTGGGGCGATCGCTAATTGTTTATCCCCATAGGCGATCGTGAAGGTGCCATCTTCTTCGCGGCGCAACTGAGTGTGAAAAATATTCATAGCGGGAGACCCGATAAACCCCGCCACAAACACATTAGCGGGATAGTCGTATAAATCTTGTGGGGGTGCGACTTGTTGGAGTTCTCCCGCCCGCATCACCGCCACGCGATCGCCCATTGTCATTGCTTCCACTTGGTCGTGAGTTACATACACCGTAGTGGTAGCCATGCGGCGCTGCAAATCGGCAATTTGCGTTCTAATTTGCACGCGCATTTTTGCATCCAAATTCGATAGGGGTTCGTCCATTAAAAACACCGAAGGGTCGCGGACAATTGCCCGTCCCATCGCCACCCGCTGGCGCTGTCCCCCGGACATTTGCTTCGGTCTGTTATCTAGCAACTGGGTCAAACCCAACTTTTCTGCAGCATCTTTTACCCGCTGATTTCTTTCTTCCTTCGACACCTTCCGCATCCGCAATGGAAAATCGAGATTTTGCCGCACTGTCATGTGCGGATAAAGAGCATAATTCTGAAACACCATTGCAATATTGCGCTCTTGCGGACTTTGATTGTTCACCACTTCATCGCCGATAATCAGCTTTCCGGCGCTAATCTCTTCCAATCCCGCTAGCATTCGCAGCGCCGTGGACTTACCGCATCCCGAAGGGCCGACAAACACCATAAACTCGCCATCAGCGATACTCAAGCAAAGGTCTTTCATGGCGGTAAAGCCATTCGAGTAAACCTTGTAAACATGTTGAAATTCTACTTTTGCCATTGTTCCGATAGACTTAAATTTCGAGAAAAAAACACCGATTCATCTTGACAATACAACCCAATATTATCCTTTAATCCCCGAAGAGGCCACCCCTTGGACGAACCATTTTTGGAAGATTAAGAACACCACCAAAATCGGAGCTACCATCATCACGCCAAAGGCCATAATATCGCCCCATTGCAAGGGAGGTAAGGTTTGGAATTGGGCGATCGCCACTGGGAGAGGGCGGACTTTTTCGCCAAACGTAATCATCGTCGGCCACAAAAACGAACCCCACTGAGTCAAAAAGGTAATAATCGCCACCGAAGCAAACACCGGTTTAGAAATCGGCACAATAATTTCAAAAAAAGTTCGCAGCGGACTCGCCCCATCCACGCGCGCCGCTTCTTCCAATTCTTTGGGCAAATCGATAAAAAAGGTATAAAACAAATACACCGCAAACGCATTAGCAATAAACGGCATAATTTGGGCAACGTAGGTATTGCGCCATCCGAGTAACGTCACTTGAAAAAATAGCGGCACTGCAATAGCTTCAAAGGGAATAATCATCAAAGCGATAATCCCGGCAAATATCAGATTTCGCCCGCGCCACTGCAACCGGGCGAAGGCATACGCCGCCATCGAATTCACCAGCAACCCCACCAGAACGATGCTGCCGGTAATAAAAATCGAATTAAAGAAAAAGCGGATAAAATTCACCCGGTCGAATACATCCTCGTAGTTCTGCAGGGAGGGATTATCCGGGAAAAACGCTTTCAGCGAACCGGCTTCTAACAAAACCTGGTTATCCGGTTTAAGACTCCCGATAATCATAAACAGAATGGGAGAAACAAACAGCAACGACAAAATGGTGAGGACGATATAGCTAATCGCAATGCCAATCCGTTGCCGTTTTTGGGTTTGGGTGAGCAGTTCTTCTTCCGGTTGGTGGGCGACCTTTTCACCCAATTCGGGATTTTCTTTGGGAGTTCCTGGAAGGGTCATAAACAAATCATCCTTAATGAGGGTTTATGGAATTTGGAGGGTGGGCAGGCACGAGAACAAATGCGCAATATCGGCACTTCTGAAAGTAGCTTTGCCCACCCTACCCTCTGCAATTATTTTTGCATGATAACATAGATAACACCTGGCTAGATATCGCAGATTTGGCGAGGGAATTTACTCGATCGCCCGTTCTTCTTTAATCAGGGTACGTTGGAGGATAGTAATAGCCAAGACGATGAGGAAAAAGACCACAGTCATCGCTGCACCTTTGGCCATTTTTTGTTGTTCAAATGCGGCGGTAACTGCCTCATACATCACCGTGGTGGTTGCATCGAGGGGACCGCCTTGGGTCATAATTTCGATTTGGTCGTACAGGCGAAACGCGAGAATCGAAGTCACCAACATGACGAAGATTAAGGTGTTTCGCAGTTGGGGCAAAGTCACATGGATAAATTGGTTCCATTTATTGCTACCGTCAATTGCGGCAGCTTCGTACAAATCGCTGGGAATCGATTGCAATCCGGCTAAAAGAATCACCATTTGAAAGCCAACCCCTTGCCACATAGAAAGGAGCATAATGGACGGTAAGGCGAGATAGGGGTCGCGCAGAAAATCTCTCGGTTCCCAGAGTCCAAAGGTGATAAATTCCATAAAAGAATTCATCATGCCATTCGAACCGGGGGCGTAGATTAAAATCCAAATTACCGATACCAGGGCCATCGGAAAGACCACTGGCATGAAGAACAGTGTGCGAAATGCGGCCATTCCGCGCAGGGGACGGTTGAGCAGCATGGCCAATCCGAGGGCGATCGCGGTTTGCAAGGGCACCACCACGATCGCGAATATGGCATTGTTCAGCAAGGCGCGACGGAAGGAAGGGTCGCTAAAAATGCGCCGATACTGTTCGATGCCGATAAATTCGGTGGGTAAGGGAGATCCCAGTCGCAGGTTGGAAAAGGACAGGATCGCCGCTAGGGCAAAAGGCAGGGCAACAAACAGGAACAAACCCAGCAGTGCCGGTGCTGCCATTGTCAGTGCCGTGCGCGTATCATCTCTTTTTATAGTTTGCGGGTCACTCATCAGCTCGGATACTATGGTTAACGGTAAGTGTGAAGAAACAAGGGGAGAACCGAGTTAAAAACTCACGTTCGGATACCCTTGATTGTCCTCGATATCGATATTGATTTCCAGGGCGGCGCGATCGAGGGCTGTTTGTACCGCCAAACCGTTGCGGATGTTGTTAAACGCTTCCTGGAATGCGGAGGTAATCACCGGATAGCCGGGGGTTTGCGGACGGGGGACGGTTTTATCGGTTAGCAGTTGTGCGGAAAACAGGCGCAACGGTCCGCCTTCGCGATACAATGGGGATTGGGCGATCGCGGTTTTGGTGGCCGGCACTGCACCATTGGCATTGCTCATCGCCAGCACTTCATCCGGTTGCAGCAAAAAGTCCAAAAATGCCATCGCCCCTTCCGGGTTATCGCTGTTGGCGGTAATGCCCCAATTCCAAGACCCCTGGGCGCTTTTCGAGCCTTCCCCAAAGTTCGGCAGGGGCAAGACGACCAAATCCTCGCCTAGCTCTTCGGCATATCCCGGATATACCCAGTGCCCCACCCAAGAGAGGGCCACTCGTCCGGTGGGAAAGGCGGCGTCATCTACATTGGGGTCTACATAGTCTTGTTCCATCCAAGATTGCAACTGTTCCATCGCCGCTACTGACTGCGAACCGTTGAGGACGCCGGTGGCGGTTTGGTAGTCGGTGCGATCGATGAGTCCGCCCCCCGCCGATCGCAAAATGGGCATGAAGGCATAGGTAAACCACTCGCCGGAATAGTTGAGCTTCAGGTCTAGCACTTGCCCGTCCGGGTCTTGTGCCGCCAATGCAGCCAGCACTTCGTTGAATTCTGCCGCCGTCCAGGCGTCGGCGTTGCCGGTGGGAATGCGAACCCCGGCAGCTTCTAACATGCTGCGCCGTCCGTACATGCCCAGTCCGGAGTCGAAGGTACCCACGGAATACAGGCGATCGTTATACCTGCCCTGCTGGATAATCGAAGGCAGCAGATCCGCACGGAGTTCTGGCGAAATCAGCTCGTCAATGGGAATCAAGTTTTGCTGCCATACGTAATTATAAATAAACGGGCCGTCAAATTCTAGCACGTCGGGCAAATCCCCCGACAGGGCGGCGGCTTGCACTTGTGCGTTGTAGGAACCTTCAGGCAAAAAAGTCAGCTCTACATCCACCGCATCTTGGGCGGCGTTAAATCGCTTCACTTGTGCCTGTAGGGTTTGGCGTTCGGCATCTTGTCCGGCGTGCGCCCACACTTGCAGGGTACCCGGATCCGTGCCCTCCCTCACGCATCCCCCCAGCAGGGTGAGGCACAAGATGCAGAATGAGAGAATCCAATGCCAAGGCTTCAACTTCATGGTGTTTTGTCGGTAATTATCGTCGCGCGTTCCTTGCGGATTTGCTATTTCAATTTTCATCTATTTTAGGCCATTGAGAAGGGTGAGTTTAAAAAACTCGCAATAACTTGAGAATTTTTAACATTTGACCGGATAAATTGTTAAGTTTAATCAAGTTTTATTGCAAGATACTTTAACGCCAGGGAAAAAGTGCTATAATAGGAGATTGTGAACGCGATCGCCCCGAGGAAAGCGCCGAAACCACCGAAGGAAATACTAGCAGTGGAAGGGGCGATCGCGCCGGGAACTCCACTTCATTGGCGCAGGCGATCGCCCGTTTCTAAATCGAACCAGTGCAGCAAATCCCCAGGTAATGCCAGGGTCACATCTTCGCCGCCCCAATCTTCATCCGCAGAGAGCAGCGCCCGCAGGGTAATCCCCGACTCCGATTGATTTTCGCTGCCTTTCACCCGCACGCTGAGCAAATTTTGCATGCCTAAATTTTCCACCAAAAACACCCGCCCTTCCAGGGTAAATTCATCCCCCTCGCGCGGTAGGCGAACGTGTTCCGGACGGATACCTACCACAATTTTATCGGGGGTAGAAAGTCCCTCGGGTAACGGCAACTCGAGGGCACCTAACTTTGCGCGATGATTGTCGCAGGGAAGTTCTAATAAATTCATCTGCGGACTACCCACAAAAGAGGCCACAAAGCGGTTCGCTGGCGTCTGATAAAGGCGCTGCGGCGGGTCGAGTTGTTGTAGCTTGCCTTCATACAAAACCGCCACCTTGGTCGAAAGGGTCATCGCTTCTACTTGGTCGTGAGTGACGTAAACAACCGGCGCTTTTTGCTGTTCGAAAAGCTGCTTGATGTCCGCCCGCACTCGTTCGCGCAATAAGGCATCTAAATTACTCAGCGGTTCATCGAGCAAAAACACATCCGGTTGACGAACTAACGCGCGTCCCAGGGCCACCCGCTGACGCTGACCTCCGGAGAGTTGACCGGGTTTTCGGTTCAGCAAATCGTCACTGAGATCCAGAAGTTTCTGGGATTCGGCGACCCGCTTTTTGATTTCCTCTTCTTCAAAGTTGCGAAGTTTGAGCGAGGAGGACATATTTTCATAAACCGTCATGTGCGGATAGAGGGCATAACTTTGAAAGACCATTGAAACATTGCGATCGCCTGGTTTTAAATGGGTCACGTCGCGATCGCCAATATAGATGTGCCCGTGAGTCGGCGGTTCTAATCCCGCAATTAACCGCAGCGCCGTGGATTTCCCGCATCCCGAAGGACCGAGCAAAGTGAGAAATTCATCATCATTGACCGAAATGCTAACATCGTTAATCGGAATCACCGTTTTGCTGTAAGTTTTGTTGAGATTTTTTAGTTCCAATTTTGCCATTATCTTCTCCGATAAAATATGTTAAAAATTCCCTAACTCAGGGTGGAGGTTCATGCACAGAGCTGCTCCAACGCGGGCTATTTTTGTGTGAAATAGACCGGAAAGCATATTATCCTTTCACCGCACCTGCGGTCAATCCTTGGACGATTTTGCGCTGGAAGAAAAGCACCAGAACGATTAACGGTAACGTGCCCAAAATCGTCGCCGCCGCCAGAGGACCGTAGGGGGTTTCAAATTGCGTCGCCCCACTAATTTGCGACACGGCCACCGGGATAGTTTTCATAGTTTCTTCCGTGATAAACGTCAGAGCAAACAAGAATTCATTCCAGGCAAAAATAAACGCCAAAATTCCCGTAGTCACCAGGGCGGGAACCGTGAGCGGCAGAACAATTTTGAGCAGGATTTGCCAAGTTTTGTAACCATCTACCTTGGCCATATCTTCCAAATCCGTGGGCAGTTGTTTAAAAAAGCTTCGCAATACCAAAATGGTCAGCGGTAAATTCTTGGCGGTGTAAGGTACGATGAGGGCGAGATAATTATTCCCCAATCCGAGAGTTTTGATAGTTTCTAACAATCCCAAAAACAGCAGGATGTAAGGAAATAACGTCACCACCAAAACGCCAATCAGGATAATTCTTTCTCCCGGAAGCTTTAAGCGGGTTAACGCATAAGCGGCAGGTGCGCCAATTCCCAAACAGAGCACCGTAGAACTAATAGAAACAAAAGCGCTATTGAACAGATACCAGAGAAACGGACGCCGAATGAATAATTGTTGGTAATGGCCCAAGGTATATCGAGTGGGGAAATAGACATTCGGAATGGTTTCAATATCCTCATTCACTTTAAAGGAAGTCAGTAATTGCCAAAGCACTGGGCCGAGGCAATAGGCGACAATTAGAAAAATCGCGCCATAGAGGATGATTTTTCCCCAGGAAATCCCGACTTGGGGGGCAGATTTGTCAGAGGTTTGGGTTGCTTGACTCATGGAATTGATGAGAGAGAATGGTTGGCGTGAATTGTCCAGTGTTATGGGTTAGGTTTATTTGAGAATTTCGGAACGGGCGGGAGATTTAGAGAGCAAATAGCCGGCGATCGCCACAGCGGTAATTAACAGCAAAAAAGTGACGACTACCAACGCCGCACCATAGCCAAAATCCAGGTAACGCATGACGGTTGAATAAATATAAAGCGCCACCATTTCCGTTGCCCCTCCCGGACCGCCGCCGGTCATTACTTTGACCAGGGCAAACACTCCGAAAGCTTGGGCAAAGCGAAATAATACCGCAATTAAAATATGCGGCGTTAGCAGGGGTAATGTGATTTGGGTAAAACTTTTCCAAGGACTAGCACCATCGATTTTATGAGCTTCATAAAGGTCAGGAGAAATTGACTGCAACCCCGCCAACAGCAAAATACTGATAAACGGGGTAGTTTTCCACACATCTGCTGCAATAACGGCAATCATTGCTAAGGTGGGATTGCCCAACCAATTGATTTTCTCGGAAATCAATCCGGAACGAATTAAGAGGTCGTTCAATACACCATAGCGATCGTTAAAAATCCAAGCCCAAGCTAACGCCATAATTGAAGTAGGCAATGCCCAAGGCAGAATCGCGATCGTCCGCACTGCATTGCGTCCTTTAAAGGTTTCGTTGAGCACCAAAGCCACACCCAATCCGAGGATGAGTTCTATGCCCACGGAAATGCTGGTAAAAAGGGTTGTATTCCACAGACTCGCCCAAAATCTACCATCTCCTAACATGCGGCTGTAATTTTCCAATCCCGAGAACACCGGTTCGAGGTTCGTGGCGAGATTGCGGGTAAATACACTTAACCAAAATGCTCGTCCGATGGGGTAAGCAAAGACGAGTAGCAACACGAGCAATGCGGGAGTGACGAGAATCCATCCCGTGAGTAAATCCTGGGCGCGAATGGTTTTTACTTTCATAAGCTTCTGGTTTGAGCGTGAGAGTTACAGGTTGTAAGTATCCGGCGGCGAACAGCAGGTTCGGGGGAAGGTTTTTTGCGGCAAAAATCCCCGAAAACATTAGGAAGTGCCGAGGACTCTGCGGGTTTCTGCGGCTGCTTTTTTCATCGCCGCTTCCGGGGTTTTGCTGCCCGTCAGCGCCGCAGTGAGATAGCGCTGCAAAATATCGGAGACTTGGGCGTATTGCGGAATCGGGGGACGCAAAACCGCGTTATCGATCGCCTGGAGTAGTTTGGGGTAATAGCTATATTTGTCCACCACTTCCGGATCCCTAAACAGCGATCGCCGGGAGGGAATGTAGCTATAATCGAGGATATACTGTTTCTGACTGTCCCGACTGGTAAAAAAGTCGATAAATTTCCAAGCTTCTTCCGAATGTTTGGAAGTTTTGGCAATTCCCAAACCCCAACCGCCTTGGGCCGCACCACTACTTTCCCCCGGGGCGTGAACCATTGCTTTTAAACCGACTTTCCCTTGAATGGGAGAACTCGGTTTATTCGCCTCTGCCCATACGTAAGGCCAATTTCTTAAAAACACCGATTCGCCATTGAGGAAAAAGCGCAAACTTTCCGATTCCGTGTAAGTCGTCACCCCCGAGGGCGTAATTCCCGATTCGATCGCATGTCGCAAAAATTCCACCGCCGCGATCGCTTCGGGTTTATCCAGTCCCACCGCTTTCGTTTCTGGGTCGATCCAAACGCCCCCATATCCTTCCAAAACTTCCACAAACATTGCAGAAAGTCCTTCGTATTGCTTCCCTTGCCAAAGATATCCCCAGTTCGATTCCGTGCTTTGCTGCAATTCTTGGGCAATGATTTGCAGGCGATCGAAATTTTCCGGAGGTTCGTATCCGCCTTGCTTTAATAAGTCGCTGCGGTAATAAAGCACACCCACATCCGACCGAAAGGGAATCCGATATAACCCGCCTTTATAGCGTCCCGCTTCGATATCTTTCTCTAAAAAATCCTGCAATTCGCTTGGCGCAATTTTGCCCGAGAGATCCTGCAACCATCCCGCCGCCGCAAATTTAGGCACCCAAATGATATCCATGTACACTAAATCGTAGGGAGATTTCCCCAACAAAAAAGCGGTGCTGTAGAGGTTTTCCACCAGGTTGCTATCCGTCGGACCTTCCACCACTTCAATCTCGATTTGCGGATTTTTTTCCTCGAATTCTTCCACCAGGGAGGACCATTCTTTGGCTTCTAAGGCATTAACCAGCACTTTTAACGTGGTGGTTTCTTGAGTCAATCCAGGAATTCCCCAGAGGAGATGCAGGCCCAATATTATTACCAGAGTCATCAATCCGAGGAGAAGAGAACGGGAATATCGATAGAGGAATTTCGGCCATTTTATTGCCTGACGGTCGTTTTTCATGGGACAATTGTTCGCGAAGGGTTGGCGATGGGCTAAACTTGATTTATGGTGGGGAGGCGGAGCCTCGGGAATAGAGTCGGGTGAGTTGGCTTCCTAGCTTTAGATAGTCATGGGAAAGCCAGTGGGCAATGTTCACTCCACAGCTAGACGAATCGAAGGAGTCGATCGCAGAACCAGGGTGTTTTGCACTCAGATTGCCTGATGGCGATAGTTAAAGAATAGCAGAAGCCAATCGCGCTTGTGAAGGGTGATTTGGCGACGAACTTTTTAGAAAAAATCGCATCTATCAAAAGGCAGAAATTACCGCAATTTCCGCTTGCGGGCAGCGAGTTGTTGCACCTGGGCAATTAAATCATCCGGTTGGATGGGTTTAGACGCATGTTTGTGAAATCCAGCGTCTAGGGAGTGGGTGCGATCGCTATCTCTAGCATAAGCGGTTAGGGCCAGGGCGGGGAGTTCGTGCCCGTCAGTTGCGTTATTTCGCACGTGACGGATCAGAGAATAGCCATCTTGTTCTGGCATACCGATATCGCTAATTAGCACATCGGGAGTCTGAGCCTCGATCGCGGCGATCGCCTCAGTGGCGGAAGGCACCGCCGTAACCGTTGCGCCCGCTATCTGCAACACCGTGGCCAGAAATTCCAGGGTATCCGGTTCATCATCCACCACCAACACCTGCAAACCCTCCAAAGAGAGAGTAGAAGGGGAAGTTACGGGAGATGTTGGGGAGATAGACTCCTCCTCCAGTTGCGGGAGCAAAACGGTAAAAGTCGTACCTTTGCCCTCACCGGCACTGTCGGCGCGGACGCGACCCCCGTGCAATTCCACCAAATGACGCACGATCGCCAAACCCAGCCCCAGTCCGCCGTGCGATCGCGTGGTGGTACTATCCGCTTGACGAAAGCGATCGAACACAAACGGTAAAAACGCCGGTTGGATGCCCGCCCCCGGATCGATGACCTGAAGTTTGGCATAAGCGCCCGATCGCTGCAGTCGCACTTTCACGCTTTGTTCCTCGGGAGTAAACTTAATCGCATTCGAGAGCAAATTCCAAATCACCTGCTGCAAGCGATTGAAATCCCCCGACACCACCCCCACGACCGGAGCGATCGCCGTTTTAATCTGAATCTGTTTCGCCTCCGCCGCCGGACGAACCGCTTCAATCGCCGCATCGATCGCCTGTGACAAAGCAACGGGCTGCAAGCACAAAGATACCTTGCCCCGCAGGATGCGCGACACATCGAGCAAATCCTCAATGAGCTGGGTTTGCGCCCGGGCATTGCGTTCGATGGTTTCCAAGGCGCGATCGGTGGTCGCTTCATCAAACTTGCGCGCCCGCAGCAGTTGCGCCCAACCCAGCATGGCATTCAGCGGCGTCCTCAACTCGTGAGAAACAATCGCTAAAAACTCGTCTTTCATCCGGTTAGCTTCCTGAGAGGCGCGATATAGCCTCGCATTGTCTACCGCCAAAGCAGCGCGGCGCGCCAGTTCTTCAGCCAGCATCAAATCCTTCTGGTCATAGCGACGACCCGACTCCCCGGTGACAAAGCAAATGCCGCCCAGGGTGCGCCCGCGCGCCACCAGGGGCACGATCGCGCAAGAGTTGCAGCCCACCTGCTGGAGAATTTCCAGATGGTGGCGATCGTGACTCACCTCGGATAACCACCCCTCAGACATCTCTGGCTGGAGGATGGACTTTCCGCTATCGATGACTTGGGCGATCGGATCCGATCGCCCGATATCCAGGGGATAGCGGGAATCCAGTTCGCGTAACATCTCTTCTTTGGCCGGATCGATATGTGCCATTCCCAGACGCCGGATTTCTCCCCCGTCTTCCAGGATATAAATCATGCAATAATCGGCCATTTGGGGAACCGCCAAATTAGCCAAGCTTTTCAGAGTCGTGGGATAATCCAGAGAAGACGCCAGCACGGAAGAAGCTTCAGCCAGGAAGGATTGTGCTTGTTCCGTGCGATAGCGGTCGGTAATATCCCGTCCCACTCCAACCACGCCGATCGTTTTCCCCTCCGCATCTCGCAAAGGCGAGAGAGACGTCTGACAATGTTGCTCCCCGATCGCGCTCTTAAAACTCCATTCATATACCACATGTTCCCCATTCAGAGCTTTTTGCGTCGCGGCTTCGTGAATGCCCGCCGCCGATTCGCCGAGGATTTCCCGTGCGGTTTTATTCAAAAACACCTCCGGCGAAACTTGGGTTCGTTCCAGCCAGTTGCCGAAAACCGCCGTATGTCTTCCCTGGCGATCCAAGGTAAACACGATATCATCCATCGAGTTAACCAAGGTGCGGAACCGCTCCTCACTGTGGCGCAGCGCTTCTTGCGCTTGCTTGCGATCGCGGATATCCGCCACAATGCACAAACAACTCAACTTATCGTTGGCATCGTGCAACGCCGCCGTCCAAAGCGCCACATCAATCGGGCGACCCTGGTTGTTCTGATATTGAGTCTCGAACCCCATCAAGGGGTTTCCCGCCAGGGTAGCGCAAATTTGGGCGCGCAATTCCTCAATTCCATCGGGAGCGATGCCCGGAAATCGGCGATCGAGTACCTCTGCTTCGCCCCAGCCAAAGATGCTTTGTGCGCCCTCGTTCCAAATTTTCACATGCCCCTCAACGTCAAGTACCATCATCGCCAAGGGGCAGGCTTGAATCAGTGCCGTTAAAGTTTGGTTCGTTTCTCGCAAGGCTGCCTCTGCTTGTTTCAGTTCGGTCAAATCGCGACTGATGCAAATCGCGTAGGATATAGAATTATCTAATGCTCGTTCCGGAACCAAGCGAGACTGATAGTGTCGCGTTCCATGCACCGTGGGTAAGTCATTTTCCACAATGCACTCTCGCCCGGTTTCCATCACTTGGCGGATGCGCTTTTGCCACAAAGCGTCAATCTCGGGGGGAAATCCTAAATCGGAAAAGGTGTGGCCGATGAATCGTTCCGGGGGAATTCCCGTGGCGGTTTCGATCGCCGGATTGATATACGTGTAGCGTCCTTCTCGGTCCATGCGGGCGATGATATCCGGCGCATTGTCCGCCAGGGCGGTAAATTCCTGCTCGCGACGGTACAGTTCGGCAACGATTTGCTTGCGTTCGGTGATATCCATGCATACTCCTATCAGGCGATCGCTTTGCTTGCTTTTATCCGGTAAGCGTTTGCCGATGCTCGCCACCCAGCTCACTTCCCCGTTGGGTTTCACCACCCGAAATTCGATATCGAAGTCTGCACCGCGTTCCATCGTGGCGATCGCCGCTTGGTTGAAGCGGGGGCGATCGTCGGGATGGACGATTTTAATCAAGCTATTGTAAGTGCCGCCAAATGTACCCGGTTCTAACCCCAACAGGCGATCGACAATCTCGGAATGGGCAATGGTTCCCGTGGCAATATCCCAATCCCACATCCCCATCTGCGCTGCTTCCAAGGCTAATCGCAGTCGTTCCTCGCCTTCGGCGATCGCGGCGCGGGCACAGGAGCGCTCGCTCACATCCAGCACGAAGCTAATCGCCAAATTCGTATAGTCTTCTAAGGGAGTTCTCCCCATCAACACCGGAACCCGCTGACCCTGGGCGTGAATCAATTCCACTTCGTAGGGGGTGCAATGTGTCTGTGAGAGATTGTCTTGCATCGTGCCAGCCACGCGATCGCTGTCAGGCGGAATCAGTTGCGTCCAGCTCACTTTCCCCCGCCGCAAGTCTTCGCGACTGTATCCCACAATTTGTAAAAAGGCATCGTTGGCTTCGGTGATGTGGTCTTGACCATCTCCAAACGCCAGTCCGAGCAAATTGGAGTCAAATAAATGGCGGAACCTTGCTTGGCTCACTTGCAAGGCTTGTTGGGCATATTTATTGTCCGTAATATCCATACAAACGCCGATGTGCCGGCTCGATGTGCCTCCTTCATCGGGCAGCACTTGTCCTTTGCTCATCACCCAGCGGATTTCCCCATTAGGTTGAATGATGCGAAATTCGATTTCGTAGTTAGTCTGGCGTTCGATCGCCTCCCCTACCGTGCGGATGAAGCGATCGCGATCCTCGGGATGAATGTCTTGCACGAACTCCTCATAGGTGCCCTCAAAGCTGCCCGTTTTCGCGCCAAAAATCCGATCCACCACCGGCGATCGGGTGACTTTTGCGCTCGTTAAATCCCACTCCCAGATGCCCATATTCGCCGCATCGAAAGCGAGTTGACGTCTTTGCTCGCTCTGGCGCAAATTTTCTGCCGCTTGCTTTTCCTCGGTGATATCTTCAATCAGTGCCACGAAGCCCTTGACGTTTCCGCGTCTGCCAAAATCTGGCACGTAGGTGGCGCGAACCGTCCGGGATCCGCCTTCTGGTGGAGATACCTGGGTTTCGTAGCTGACATGCTGCCCGGATAATGCAGCGTTCACCTGGGGTTGAATTCGCTGATAGCTGCGATCGCCGAGAATTTCTTGCAAGTGCCGATCGCGAATCTCGCCGGGGGCGGATGGAAACCATTCCCGGTAGGTTTGATTGCAAAAGCAATAGCGCTGTTGCGGATCCACGTAACAGATAGCCAGGGGAACCGCATCGACGATCGCCTGCATTCTGTGTGTTTGGTTTTGCTCCTCCCCTCGCGATCGCCCCTGTTGCGCTTGCATTTCCCCGATTTCCCACGCGATCCACCCCAATGCGACAATGGCGATCGCTTCCCCCACTCCAAACCCGGCTAGCGGATCGAAACCATAGTGAAGGGCAAAACCGGCCAAAACAGTAGCCAGCCATCCCGCACCGGTGCCGCCATACCGGGCACTCACCGCCACGGCGACAAAAAAGAGTATGGAAGCACTCGGTTGTGCAGGCGATAGCAACCACTGCGACAGCAGCAGGGCGATCGCCACTGTCACCACCGCAATGCTGTAGCGCCACAGATCGGTCCGTTTAAAAGTTAACCCCATACTCGCCTCTGTTCAGCTAAATTCTCGACTAAACCCATCTTTGCTGGTTCTGCGCTTGCTGGATGCAGCATCCCGTTAGGGCGCGGTGGTTGCGGTTGTCTTCACACCGGCGATCGCACCCCTTTTCCTGACCGCAAGCGGGTGGTTTCTCCGTTCGGCGGCGCAATGATTTTCCCCCTTATGAGGAATATCGAGAGGTGTTTTAATCCGATTTAAGTCTTTGGTTTTCATCTTGTGTTTTCGGGTAGTATTAAAAAATTGGGAGGAGCGCGATCGGCGTTTCCCTTCGGGCAACCATTGCTTGCCTGACTTGGATCGCGATCGCCGTTTAGGCTCTCGTCTTTCTGGATAACAGGAGTGAGATGCCCCAATCTACTGCTTGAGAAAGATATATTTCTTTAGACAGACAAAAACAGCAATGATTTAGTTCCCATCTCAATTATTATCTCATTGTCCTGTGTCAGTCATCTGTCGCCAGAGGGGTTGACAAACCCTGTTGCGTTTGATAAAATCCCACGCATAAAAATTTTCTGAATCGATTGCTCGCTCAGCAGGTTCCTCGGTTCACTCCAGGAACCAGTGCCCGAAAGTTAGTCAAGGGAGAATAAAGAGAATTTGGGTTAACAAGAGCGCGACAACTACCCAAATTCGCGGAAATTACTTGGAAAAAAAAGGGAGATTGCCAACCGTTTTGATACTCCCCGCGCTGAAGACGCGGGGATTCTTAAGCAGTCCAAAACTGAACTCTTAAAGGCATTATCAAAGT
>NZ_JAJENT010000267.1:0-3593 GCF_035615515.1 Phormidium sp. CCY1219 | reverse complement strand
ATGTGCTGACTTATGCGGCGTTCTTGATTGCCTCTACGGCGAGTAAGTTCGGTTGATGAGGCTCTAACTGCCTGATTCAGCGATAAAAAATCCCCCGCTTTTTGGCGGGGGATTTTTTATGGGATATTGAGGTGGCGATCGCCGGCATCGAGCATCCTCTGGACTTTCGATGCCGGCGATCGCTACAGGGCTTACTACTCGCTTTCTATATAGATGAACAGCAAACCCATCACCACGGGGGGCATCAGCCAGCAAACGACGGGAATCAAAATCCAGGGCAGGTAAGAAGCTGCATATGCTCCTGTCATGTCAAATTTCTCCTATTTCAAGTGGGTTTTACACTGTATGAGCACCATTGTAGCCCGGGTTGGTTTTCAGCGGCACTCTTGGGTTCGCGGATCGGCGATCGCGGATCTGTTAAAATCAGTTGCTTTACAATCAGCCACTATTCATTCCCGCGATCGCACGCCTGAATCGAATACAAAGAAAGGCACCAGAATCCAACGGCTGGAGCGATTTTTTCGCGAAATCGCCCCCGCTGAGTCTATCTCGAAGCGTTGGCTCTAGTTGTTGACCAATCCTCGGAAAATGGCATCCACGCCGGCAAAGTTTTCCAGCAGGAAGTACGCAACAAATGCGCCACCCATTGCACCGACGAAGAAACCTGCGGTCAGTTGGCTCCAGCCTTCTGCGGTTTTCAAGGAGTCGGGGGCTTGGGGATTTTCGCTGGCGGCGTCGCCACTGTCTTGGAACGAGACAATGCCATAAGCAGACATGCAGCCGGTGGCAATCAAAATCAATGCCAGGGCGGACACTAATCCGCCGAGATTGGCGGCCTCGGGATAATCGCGCAGGGGACCGAGTTTTATCCAAGGTCCGATCAGGAAATACCCGTGGGCCATGCCAATTTCAATTCCGCGCAGGATGGGCGATAGCCCTTTGCGGTAGATGGGCAAGTTGTTGACGAAGGCTTTGGTAAACCCTGATGCGCTGATTGGAGTGGCGAGATGACCCGTAAACGGATCTTCGTTATAGGGCTTCACCATTTCCATGTCTCTGGAATTGGCCATACTTTTTTCCTCTCTATCTGAAAATCAGTAAAAGAACTTCACGTCATATTCTAAGCACGGAGCGGGTCTCTAGTCTCAGAATTCTGCCTTAGCTTTAAAAAACTTCATCAAATTGACGATCGCGATCGCTTCTGTGGTGCTGCCCATTCAGTCTCGGATTCTCTCAATCCCTTGCCCACACGAGCACTCGGACGATTCCATTCCCTCGCCTCCCGCACCGTCTCTCTCCCGGATGCTGAAGTTATTGGTTAAGTTTTGTTAAGACGACTGACCCGGACTCGTTCACTGCTGACATGGACGGATCCACCCCAGGGGCGCTCTAGTCTCCCCCACGGCCCGGACTCTCTCCTGGGTGATGGGAGGATTTGGCCTCCGTTGCGCTTCTCTCCCTGGAAAGGGGACAAATTGCCCACGGGAGGCGCTGGAGGCTGCTTTCCTGGCGCAGGTGATGTTTTGCCTCGATTCTCGCCATCAGGGCACTTCTGCGTGCTTGGCAAGCTTTCTGTAGGGGCGATATTTCCCCTATGCAGCAAGTTAATTCAATTTTAACGATATTGTTTCTCAGCCCTCCGCAACGAAGGGGAGGGGATCGAAAAAACGCGGCCTGTAGGGGCGATCGTGCAGGAGCGATCGCCGCTAGGCACTGTTCCCCAACGCGCGATCGCTCTTTTATCGCAACTTCTATTATTCGGGAAAATCGGGAATCACCCACTGCGGGGGCTGCATCCGTTTCTTTCTGACGGCTTCATCCGCCATCTCTAGCATTCGATCTAATGACGTTTCGCTGATAAATTGGGAGGTTTGTGCTGCATATTCGCGGTTGGGACATTTGTCTCCCAATACGCAGCCATTGACGCAGGCTTCAGCGCAGTTGATAGTCTCGGTCACGATAACCTCTCTAAAGTGTTCCTCAATAGCGATCGGCAGACGATTGGTTCTCGCTGGACAAGCTCGAAGGCCGCCAGCGCGGTGTCTTTTTCTTAAAAAAAAATTGTAACACTATTCCCCTAAAGACCCGGAAGCTGATTAATTTGTCCACCGGAAAAGTTCAACGCCCTGGGCGATCGCTTTCTCCTTTCTGGGAACTACGCTACACTAAGGGCACATCCAGCAATCTCTCTCGCCACGTCGGTGATGTTCGATCGCGTCTCCGGTGGCGAGTTGCAATTGATTTCTCGACGGGCATTCATGCTGCAATTGTGTGTCTGCTTATACTTGTCCCCTGCGATCGCTTCGTTTGCTCCCAGAAACCCTCTCTCGACCACTGATTTGACGCGGGGTGACATCTCTATCGACTTCATACCGGATTTTCCGGATGGGAAAGGATTTTTCTCGTGAATAGCGATCGCCCCGCATTTGTCCAGATCTGTTTCTTCTACGATCGCCCTTAATATGATACCTGTAGCTTCTTTTCAACCCTTTAAAATTACCGCCTTATCCCTCATCCTCGGTGGACTCATCGGCTGTAACAGTTTGGTTCAGTCGAGGATGGGGGTGACGCATATCGGCGACATCAAACAAAATTGGCAGAATTACTCCACGGTTTACCTGAAAGGTAATGTGGAAAATAAAGCCCCTTTTCTCGGTACTGGCGCTTACCTCCTCCGGGATGATACCGGTAGCATTTGGATCGTCAGCGAACAACCCCTCCCTTCCCCGGGAGATGAAATCATCCTCAAGGGTCAAGTCACCTATCAAAGCATTCCGATCGCCGGACAAGAATTGGGAGAAGTTTACCTCAAGGAACTCGAACAGTTACAACGCAATTCCCCTTAACCTACCCTTGGCCAACTCTTTCTAAATCAGTTCAAATGCCAGCTTCATGCGGGGGATTGAAATCGCGCCGAACTTGCGCCAAGCGCGTAGCCGGGTCGCGACAGCGCTATAGTCCGCCGACGCAGACTAATTTTTTTAAAACCTATTTATGAGGACAGGATATAATGGTCAACCCTTAATCGCCGTTGCCCATTATTTTTTATCTCAATTTTTCGCATTAATCTAAATTAAAATGTGGCGCATAAGCAAGGGGGCAAATTATGCAAGCACATTTATTTATTGGGGGGGAGGCGGTAGCTCTGGAGGGACGTTCCCCCCAGGGGGGAACGAGTTAAACGAGTTCACGAGTGAAAACCTGCAAATTATTTTGCATATAGCAGTTCTCATATGGGTGAGGTAACGAATTTTTTACCTCAAAGGTGCAAGCTCGGTTGGGACTATTCGGCTACAGATTACATCAAGCAACAGACCTGCTATATTTCACCACCACGCGATCGGTGGAAAAAAACATGCCGATTAGCGCAATGGTTATTTATCCCTAGTCCAACTCCCAGGTATGAAAAAAAACATGCCGATTAGCGCAATGGTTATTTATCCCTAGTCCAACTCCCAGGGATGGGAAAAAAACATAGTGATTAGCGCAATGGTTATTTATCCCTAGTCCAACTCCAGGGATGGGAAAAAAACATGCCGATTAGCGCAATGGTTATTTATCCCTAGTCCAATTCCCAGGGATGGGAAAAACAT
>NZ_JAJENT010000266.1:0-11899 GCF_035615515.1 Phormidium sp. CCY1219 | reverse complement strand
TCATTGGTCATTGGTCATTGGTGGTTTGTGGTAAATTGTCATTAGTCATTGGTCATTGGTCATTGGTGGTTTGTGGTTGATGAAGTGGGTAGGGAGACTAATTTGCACCCTTGCTTATTCGAGCGATCGCTGGTATTTTTCCAACAATTCTGGCAGATAATCATAGCCATCGACGCCGATCGCGGGGAGAAAATTACGGCGTTGTTCTGCCAATAAGTCTTGAAACCCCGACTCACCTAATTGCCCTTTCACAATAGTAAGCAAGCCGGCGATCCGCCGCCATTCCGTTGCCTGAATTTGTTCGAGGCGATACATTCCCAACGCGCCAAAGAAAATGGTTTTGGGCAAATCTGACTGGTGAAAAAAAGCTTGGGCGAGATAGCCTAAGGTCAAACCTTGCAGGTACAAATCTCCCGAAATTTGCGCGGCTTCCCAGGCTTTTTGGAGATATCCGATCGCCTCTTGATAGCGGTCGATTTCCACATACGCAATCCCCAAACTACTAAAACATAACGCTTGACTTTGGCGATCGCCGCCGCGTTCAGCTAATGCCAAACCCTGTTGCAAATAATTAATGGCCACTTCATAAACTTCCGGTTCCAATTCCCCGCGATCGCGCGCTTGAAACACCTCGCTAAACCCAAGAGTTGCCAGAGCATTGGCTTCAGAAAGGCGATCGCCGGCTTGTCGGGACAACACTAACGCTTGCTGACTGTAGCGAATCGCTTCTTGATAATTCTTCTGCGCCACAAACGTGCGACTGAGGTGATTTAACGAGGCAATTTCACAGGGGCGATCGCCAAAATCCCGGGAAATTTCCAACGCTTGCTCGTGAAATCCCAAAGCGCGCTCGTATTCTCCCATCGTTCGCATCGAATAACCAAGCAACGTCAAAATTCTGGCCTTTTCTTCCGTTCCTTCCACTCGTCGCAGGGGTTCGGACAAATATTCCAGTGCGCCGCGCAAATATTCCCCAGTAAACGCGGCAAAAATCCCCCCATAAAGCGGAAAATAATCTCGCTGGGCAAAGGCGCGCAAAATCTGTAACGTCACTTGAAAGCAAGCATTAGCCAATTGCTCTCGCGAAGTCGAATTCAACCCAGCAGACTGGCGAACCGCATTGGCTAACTGCGACCAAATGACCGCAAAGGTTAAATACGTCGAAATCGACAATTTAGCGCCGACTTTGGAATCATACACCATTTTGTCGAACCAGGCCACTAAACCGCGTTGCAAACTCTGAAAAATCACCGTTGTTTCCACCCACTCGCTCATGTCTGGGGTGGGTTGTTGCCGTAAAAAATCCGAGAAAGAGCGATTGAATGCCAGGGTATTTAACAGCGCTTTGGGAAACGGACGATTCAGCTTTTTCGACCACAGCGCCCAGGGTCCATCCTCTCCGGGTACCCCGCCAAAACCCAGGGAACCTTTACCGCGATCGTAAATCCAACTGACCAAATGTTGTTCGAGTTGCTGCCAAGATTCCCACCCTTTTTTCAATCCCATCGCTAAGGGCAAAATCTGCTGCGAAAGTTCGGGATTGTTGGTTTTTTCCAGCTTTTGCTGGAGGAATTTCGCCAGTTTTTGCTGTTGTTGTTGGGTGAGGGCTTCCGGTTGGTTGGGGTCGATCGCGCGCAGCAATGCAGTCAGTCGCTGCGGGGGTTCCGCGTCGAAGATTTGATTCACCGCCTGGGATATTGCCACGGCGACTTTGTTTTCCTTTTCCCAGCGTTCCCACTGTTGGGCGATGGTTTGTAACGCTCTGTATTTCCGGTTTGCCTTGGCTTGTTTTAACTCATCGGTTTCCCTATCGATTTGGGATTGAATGGCGCTCTGGCGTTGGCTCAAGGCGCGCTCGAATATTTCCCCCGTGCCGCTTTCTACTTCTCGCAGCAGCATTTGATACACTTGCTCTTGGGAACGAATTTTCCCTTTCAGGGTGGTATCGACGATTTTATCAATGAGTTGGAGATAGCGATCGGGCAATGAGATAGATTCTGACATGGCGAATAAACTCTTGCTAGGGGTTTGGCATCAGGCACCGTTGCCTTTGTTTATTCTAATTGCGCCGCGTCTGATGCACCGAGGCTACTGAAAGGATTTTTCTGCGAGACAAGATAAAAAAAGCCGCTTTGCACGAGAAAAGCGGCAAGAGATTGGATAATAACGTCGAGCTGAAAACGGTTTTTATCTGCTGCGGGGAACTACCACAGGGCACGCACTGGCTCTCGAGGTTGGGTTTCTACGCGCACCGGCGTAGGCGCGGGTGCGGGTTGAGCGGTGGGCCGGCTGCGAATCAGTTGCGGTTCAGCGGGCGTCGAAATCGGTTCAGGGGGCGTCCAAATCGGTTTGTTGATTTCTCGGCGGGCGCGAATCTCTTCAAAGATGCGACGGATTTCATCCACGGAGGTATCCGCCGCTACGTCTGTTTCCGTTGTCGGTTCATAAAGAACTACGGTGTTGTCGTCATAGACCAGAATCTCTTTTCCAGGGAGCAATCCGAGTCTTTCCTGTTCGATGCGGGGAATCTCTACCAGTTCGATGTCACCGTTGGGGAGTTCGAGAGTGACGATATTGTTGCGAATGGATTGCACGGTTCCTCTAAGGGGTTCCCCGCGCATGGTTTGGGCGATCGCAGTCCCCTCGCGGGAGAGTTGGGGGGTGTCAGCAATGGCGGGGTACATCGCCCCGAGAGAGATAGACAGGAATAAACTTGTCCCGGTTATTAGTTTGAGCGCTTTGCGATACATGTCCTCCTCCTGTGAAATTCAAGAGCGTTTATCGATTCTATCGGCACCCCGATGCGAGTGGGTCAGTCCATTCAAGGGCCAGCAATTATCCTTGCGTCCCTGGAGTTGACCGCACTCGAACGATTTCTCAATTTTTGATGGTTACATCTTACCAGTAGTGCTTCAAGCAAGTTTTAACAATTTCGCAGGATTTATCGTTTCTTAATATTTTGCGGATTTTCTGAAAAAGGCCGGTAGAATTGGAGTTGAGGTGTGGCAGTTCATCGAAATAGTCTGGCCGCGAATGGGAACGGCGGCTTTTTAGGCGCGATCGCTCCCGTTGTCAGCCAATCATCGGGCAGCGGGTACGAGCTTCATCTAGCTGCAGTTTCGATAACCTTCTGTGAAATTCCGCTAACACTTTCCTGGCCACTGTGTCTTCTTTTTCATCCCGGCTACAATTTTCTCTATCTAACGATATGACAGCTTCTCAGCCAAATTATTCCCTGCGATAGATGAGGGTTAGCCCGTTAAATTGTTAGTGTAGGGACATAAGAGGCCGATAGAAAATCAAAGGAGAGAAAAATATATGGTTAGTATCTTAACTTGGCTCGTTTTAGGTCTGATTGCAGGCGCATTAGCAAAACTGATTTATCCCGGACATCAAGGCGGTGGAATTTTTGCCACCATTGGTTTGGGAATTCTCGGTGCTTTAGTCGGCGGTTGGCTCGGAAAAGCTATTTTCGGGGTTTCAGCGACAGGATTGAGCATTCCTGGAATTATTGCTGCTGTCTTAGGGGCAATGCTCCTGATCTTCATCTGGGGTTTGGTCACGCGCACCGCTTCCTAGTCGTGTAGCCTCAGTTGAACGGTGCAGATTATTTTCAGTTTGGGAAAATCTAGAATGATGGGGTAGAGGGTTCCCCCGTACCCCATGCTTTCTTAGAGCGCGGCTGCGTTTTTCCCTGCGGTTCCCGCCGCTGCGAAGGAACCCTCCCGAAAAGCGCAGTTTGCCACTGGATTAACTCACCGATGCGAGAGATGCACCGTCTTGGGAAAGGGAAAAATATCAATGCGCCGACCTTTGGATAAGCAGGGTCGGCGCATTGTCGTTGGAGTACAATAAACTCACGGGAATGGCGATCGCCACAGTCGTTATTTCTCTTTTTGCAACATTTGCCAGGTGGCACCCAATGCCGCCCCCCCACCGGCAATTAAACCCAAGCTCATGCCTTCGAGGGTTTTCATTAACGGATCTTGCATCAAGCATTCGCTGCTGGGTACGGGAGCCATTAAGCACTGATGGAGTTCCGCCCGACTGGCGGTACCTCCGAGAATAACGCCAAGCGCGCTACACACCACAATATAAATAACGAAGCGATTGTTTTTTCTAACCATAGATAGATGACGGATAACCTCTGCGCCTCTCTACTTTATTGTGTGACCGATTGGCAAATCGTGCAAGGGGGAGCAAATTAAATTCCGGGGGTGACTGGTTATCCGGTCCGGTGAGGCTCCATGTCACCGGCAGAGTCTGTCCTCTGTACCCAGGGCGATCGCGCCACTTGCCCGTTCCCCCTCTGTAGCAATTTTACTCAAATATATAGAATTGTTAACCAATAAAAATTACACCCCAAATCAGGGTGCAGAACTGCTGAGGATGGCGGGGGAGATATCCCCCCACCGCTTAAGCAGGTTGAAACCCTTTGGCGGCTTTCTTTTTCCCTTTCGACTTCGATTTAGATTTGTGAACCTGCATCAGTGCCGATTCAAATAACTCGTGCAAATGCACTGGAATGGAGGCAGATTCGGGTAATGTCGGTTCTGAGGGTTTATTAAATTCCTGCAAGAGCGATTCTAGGTCACGCTCTAAATTAAATTCCGGGCGCTCCAATACCGTTTGCACCAGGTTTTCCAATTGCTTCGGATACTCTTCGGCTAATTGCTGCCAGATATAATAATTAATCGAAGGGTCTTCCAAATAATAGCGCAAAAATCGTTCGATTTCTGGGAGACTGGCAGGTTCCGGCGCTGATAAGGTGGCTTGAAATTTCTCGTAGGTGGGAATAAACATCTGACCCCAGCGCGGATCGGAAAAACAAGTAACGGTTTCCGCTTTTTTGATGTCATCCGGTAACTGCACTTTTGGCGTTACCATGTCGCTGGTGTCGGGGTTCTCGAAGGCTTTGATAACTTCTTTGGGATCGGCACCGGCTTCTTCGGCGGCGGCGAGGATTTCTTCGCGATCGACGCCGGCTTCTTCTGCCATTTCGTCGAAGGATTTTGATTGGTCAATCCCGGCGGCTTCCAGGCGGCGCTGGGTCATTTTTTCTTGCAGTTCGGCCAGTTTTTTGTTCAGTTCGTAGCCGGAGATGGTAAAGCGATCGCTGCCGAAAAATTCCACAAATTCATCGTGATATTGCTTCACCGATTCCCAGGCTTGTTCTAACATCTCCGGCGCATCGCCATACAGATGGTTTTTGTAATTGTCTTTAAAGTTTCCCACCGCAACGGCAAGTTTGGGTTTCCCTAATTTACCCATCGGCACATAGGTTCCAAAGAACATCCACTCTCTGTCAGAAAGGGGCGCAATTCGGGTGAGGAGAATTTCTCCGGGTTTGATGCGCGCCATTTTTTCGGCTTGGGCGGTATTGTTGGGCTTGACAAAATATTGTTTGGCGGTGAGCCAGTTCATCAGTTCAAAGCCATCGGGAAGAATTTCTTTGATTTCAAACAATCCCATGAAGCTTTGTTTCCAGTTTTGGATGAGTTGGCGATCGCTTTCGGATAAGTCGGGTTCGGTTTCGATAAAAATGTCGAGGGGAGTTTTCTCTGCGACTTCTCCTTCTATGGTAAATGAATCAATTCGCATATTGCGGCGATTGATATCCGCTTGCTGAGTGGAAGCGTTTTCGGCGGCGTAGGTTTCCAGGGCAATTGCCAAGTCTCCTTCAGCGTCGAGGACGAAATCAACTAACTGTTGCTTGAGTTCCCAAGCTCGCTCCAGGGTTGCGTTCACGGTTTCTCTCTGTTGAATGAACTCTATGGTTTTAGGGTAGCCGCAAGTTCGGGCGATCGCATCTATCTGTAGTGGAGTTTCTCCAAGGATCGTAACCCGCGATCTGTGGGACTCGGTTAACTATAAATAATCCACGCTAAATAAGAACCCAGGGTGAATCGGATCGAACCGCAAGCGCGAGGGGCAGTACATACTCTCCCCGGGCAATTTATTGTGCATCATTGCTTATCTCGTTCATTTTTGAAAAAACCCCAGGGGAATAGACCCTGAATCATCCGAGAGAAACCTTCATCTGGCGCTTTTATTTGCTACCCTCAAACTATCCCCATTTTTTATCCCGACGTTTAAGGAAAATGAATCGAGCACAATATCGCTTTTATGCTGAATTAAATGACTTTCTGCCTCCGGAGAGCCACAATGCCACCCTGACGCATCAGTTTAAAGACAATCCCGCGATTAAAGATTCGATTGAGTCGTTTGGGGTGCCGCATCCGGAAGTGCATCTGATTGTGGTCAATGGTCAATCCGTGGATTTTGCTTATGGGGTAAAAGATGGCGATCGCTGCGACATTTATCCCATTTCTCAATCGGTGGATATTTCCCCTGTTGTCCCTTTGCGCCCGCAACCGGAACCGCGCTTCGTGCTGGATATTCATCTGGGCAAATTGGCGGGATTTTTGCGGATGTTGGGCTTCGATACGCTTTATCGCAATGACTATCCGGATGAAGAATTAGCCTGGGTTTCGAGTACGGAAAATCGCATTTTGCTGACGCGAGATATCGGATTGCTGAAACGGGGAATTGTCACCCACGGCTATTGGGTGCGATCGATGAATCCGCATCAGCGACTTGAGGAAGTTTTGCGCCGCTTCGAGTTGTTTGATTCTATCTCTCCTTTTTCTCGCTGCATCCACTGCAATGGAACTCTAGAAGTTGTAGAAAAGCAAGATATTTTACATCGCTTGCAACCTAAAACTCGCGAACACTATGACGATTTCCGTCGCTGTGAGGCTTGCGATAAAATCTACTGGAAGGGTTCTCATTATGAACAAATGCAGGATTTCGTGGAAAAGTTTAGGCAACCCTCGAATTAATCATTTAATCTCGTTTATCCCCCTAATAATCAAAACCTATCCCGCTTTTTTATGCAGTTTTTAATGAATTTAATGGAAGGTAAATAATTGTCAGGACACGGCAGTGCCGTGTCCCTAAGTTAGCGGAAAAAAGGGGATTCGGTTAAGGGAGAAAATTGAGATTAAGGGGTGGGGTTGGGATATTGGGCATGAACTTCGTTAATTTCGGCGAGGATATCGGGGGTTAATTCCACGTTAACGCTGCTGAGGTTTTCTTTGAGTTGTTCCAGGTTTGTTGCGCCGATGATGGTGCTGGTGACGAACCATCGCGATCGCACGAATGCGAGGGCTAATTGAGCAGGGGTCAAGCTATGTTTTTGGGCAATTTCCACATACCGTTTCACGGCGACGCTGGCGTTACTTTTCTCATAGCGCTGACCGAAACCTTCAAACAAAGCTAAGCGGGAATTTTCCGGAATTCCATCGATATATTTGCCGGTTAACATGCCAAAGGCGAGGGGACTATAGGCGAGCAATCCCACGCCCTCGAATCGGCAAGCTTCTGCGAGATTAATTTCAAACACGCGGTTGAGCAAGCTGTAAGCATTTTGAATCGAAACCACTTTGGGTAGGTTCATGGTTTCGGCGAGATGGCAAAACTCGCAGACGCCCCAAGGGGTTTCGTTGCTCAATCCGAGATAGCGAATTTTTCCGGCTTTAATTAAGTCGGCGAACACTTGCAATTGTTCGGCAATCGGAACGGTTTCGCGTTCGTATTTCGGGTCGTAATTGGGGCTACCAAATAAGGGGACGTAGCGATCGGGCCAGTGGATTTGATAAAGGTCGATATAATCGGTTTGCAGGCGTTGCAAACTGTCATTGACTGCTTGCTCGATATTTGGGCGATCGAGCTTGTTGTTTTCGCCGCGAATCCACTTGAACCGAGGGCTAGGTCCGGCGACTTTTGTGGCAACCACCAGCTTGTCGCGCTGCTGCTTGACTAACCATTTGCCGATAAATTCTTCGGTTTTGCCCTGGGTTTCAGCGCGCCCGGGGACGGGATACATTTCCGCCGCATCGATGAAGTTGACGCCTTCGCCAATGGCATAGTCGAGTTGCTGGTGGGCCTCGTCTAGGGTGTTTTGCTGCCCATAAGTCATGGTTCCCAGACAGATTTCAGATACTAATAAATCGCGATCGCCGAGTTTTTTGTATTCCATGACACTTTTTTTTGTACGATAGTCTCTGACTATCTTAACCAGAATCGTTACCTGTCAAGCATTCTGCGCCATAAGACCTTCTCGCAGCCACCCCGAAACTTACCCAATTGGATCCACTTGCAATTTTCTGAATTTCGTACACAATAGTTAAAACAGTTGTCATTATTCTTCACAAAATCGCCATATGAAATCGAATAAATTCCTGGCTGCTCTGGTTTCCACTACCGCGCTGTGCGCTGGCGTCTTGCTGGCGAGCGAAGCGCAAGCGGTGGGCTGCCCCTTCGCCAAGGGAATCAACAAGTCTTCCGAAAATATCGGCAATAGCGCTTTACCGTTTAAAGCGGCAATTCTGGGGGGCAGCGCCTTGGCGACTGGTGCTGGCATTTTCGCGGTGCGTCGTCTCGCCGATGCTCGTCGTGCGGAACACCCGGAATTTTCCTCCACCGATGAGCTGGTGAGCGCCGATGAAGTGTTTGGTTCTGAAGCGGTGGAAGCGCCGGTGCAAGAAGCCGCAGCAGAAGAAAAAGAAACCGCTTTGGTTCGCTAATTGCTACCAAAACAGTTTCCTCCCAGAGGGTGACGGCGATCGCGATTCGCCGTCACTTTCTGCTATTCTGGCAACTGCCGCGACTCGATTAATTTTATAAAAAATCTGAAAAACCGCAGAAGTTCGGGGAGCTTTGGCACGTGAACGTTGGTAGAAACGTAAAGTATGTAAGCTCCCACAGTTGGGCTGCGGTTAGTTTTAATTTAACACAAGATTTAAGCAAAAGCAAGAGTAACTCGCCTATAATTTTGCCCGAAGAGAAGAATCAGTGATTCAGGGTTTATTATGCTGCCAGGACATTTAATGGAGTACCCCTATCCCTCAGCGCGGCGAGTGATGATGGGCAAGCGGGGGGCGGTGGCGACGAGTCAACCGCTAGCGGCGATCGCCGGCATGGAAATTTTGCAGGCGGGGGGAAATGCGGTGGATGCGGCGATCGCGATGGCGATCGCGCTCACCGTGGTGGAACCTTGTGCGAACGGAATTGGCGGCGATGCCTTTGCTCTGGTGTGGGATGGTCAATTGCACGGCATCAATGGGTCGGGGAAAAGCCCGCAAGGCTTGTCGGTAAAAAAATTTGAAGGGTGCGATCGCGTGCCGTCTTACGGCTGGTTGCCCGTTACCGTCCCCGGTGCGGTATCGGCGTGGCGGGCCACCAGCGATCGCTGGGGTAAACTTCCGTTTGAACGGTTATTTTCCCCTGCCATTCGCCACGCCGAAGAAGGATTTCCCGTATCTCCCGTGTTGGCGCAAGCTTGGAAGGTTGCTGAATCGATTTATCTGCCGTTAAAGGGGGCGGAATTCGAGGGATTTAAACAAACCTTTTTCCCGGATAACCGCGCTCCCTATCCCGGAGAAGTCTGGGGAAGTGCGGCTCATGCCGATACATTGCGAGAAATTGCCCAAACCGGAGGCGAAAGCGTTTACCACGGCAAACTCGCCGACAGAATCGCCAGTTTTGCCGCCGCTACTGGCGGATTTCTCACTAAAGCCGATTTAGAGGCACATGAAGCCCTTGAGGTGGCCGCGATCGCCACTGACTATCGGGATGTGACGGTGTGGGAAATGCCGCCCAATACCCAGGGATTAGCTACCTTGATGGCCCTGAATATTTTAGAACGCTTCGATTTAAGCCAATATCCGCATCAGTCCGGGGAGCGATATCACTTGCAAATCGAAGCAATGAAACTGGCATGTGCTGACCTGCATCGCTATACTGCCGATCCGGCGTTTATGGAGGTATCGGTGGATCGGTTGTTAGGGAAAGACTACGCGCGCGATCGCACTCGGGGGATTTGCGAACGGGCGATCGCCCTGGCGGAACCCGGTTTCCCCAAAGGCGGTACGGTATATCTCGCCGCCGCCGATGGCGAGTTGATGGTTTCCTTTATTCAATCCAATTATATGGGATTTGGAAGCGGGATTTTAATTCCCGAAACCGGTATTTCCCTGCACGATCGTGGGTGTGGTTTCACCTTAGAACCCGGACATCCGAATCAATTCGCCCCCGGAAAGCGTCCGTTTCATACGATTATTCCCGGGTTTCTCACTAAAGGCGATCGCCCTTGGGGACCGTTTGGGGTGATGGGCGGACCGATGCAACCCCAAGGACATTTACAAGTGGTGTCTAATTTAGTGGATTATCACCTCAATCCGCAAGCGGCGATCGATGCGCCGAGATGGCATTTTGTGCGGGGAAATCGCGTGTTGCTCGAACCCAGTGTGCCCGAGTCGGTGGTGGACGACTTACGCGATCGCGCTCACGAAGTCCGCGTGAGTAACCGAGAGCATTTGTTCGGACGCGGGCAAATTATTTTAAAGGAAAATGGGGTATTTTTTGCTGGTTCCGAACCCCGCACCGATGGAATGGCGATCGCGTTTTAAGTGGGAGAAAAATACCGCCGCCAAAAATAACCCGGAGCTTCTATTTTTAGGGTGGGCATTGCCCATCCCATCCCGCTAAAATTGAGAGCAGGGGTTTTTTTACCTCATTTCCAGAAACTTTTATCAACCCGAAACTTAGCGCCAAGGTTTATGAAGATGATGCGGGTGAGGAAGTGACGCGCTACCTCCTGCATTTGTGCCATCGGCGCAGTCAGATTTTCGATCCGTTAGTGACGCTGAATTTAGCACCGACAGAAGCGCGATCGCTGCGAGTAGACTTCCTTTATCCCCCGGATTCCGTGCCGCCTCAAGTCCTTACTGTGAGGACGCTAAACTAATTTTTACCTTCGATAAAATCTCCGTTAATTTAACCCGTTCCTAGGTAACTTCTAGGAACGAGTTATTAATTTCACGCGAGATTACAACGGTTGCACGTCATTAAATCGGATGGTGCTATCCGGCGTTAATTGTAACTCCGGATTACCTTCTTTTGAGCGTCGGATCGTCCGATTGGTGAGCAAATAGTAGCCGCCAATTTTTTCATAGAAATCCCGGACGTCATTTTGTTGTAAAATTTCCCCAGTATCGGCATCGCGGTAAACCGTTTGGGTGTGAATGGGCAAAAATCCTTCTGGGGTTTTAATGGTGCCGACCACATCAACCGTCAGGGCGACATCATCGAAACTGCGATTGACTTGGACGATTTGGTTATCTTGCACTTTATAGGAAGGATTAGATTTTTCTCCCATTTCTTTAATTTTTGCCGCTCCCAACTCATCGATATCTTCGAGTTCAAAGGTACTATTTTCGTGCCGTTTGTCAAAGGGAACGGACTTGCGGTGGATGACTTCCATCTGCAATTGTTCTTTCACTAAATCGCGGATATCCTCATCGGAAATGTTGAGGACGGAAACCTCCAAATCCGGCGTCACGCGAACTAATCCTTGCTCGATTTTGCCGCCATCATTCACCGAAACTTCTGCCTGATAGCCGGGAAAATTCTCATCCCAAGTGTAGCGTTCGTTGTAAGCGGTTTCAAACACTTCGCGCCCAGTGGCGAGGGGTGCAACATCCTTCGGAATGCGGTTAGAAACGGGATTGGTGGCGAGGGTGTGGGGTGCGGCGATCGCGCCTCCGCCAAGACTCCAGAGGGTCAGGGTGAGAAGAAATGCCACACACCACCGCACAAATCCCTGCTGATTCAATCTGCATTGCATAAAGAGAAAACCAATTCGTCCTTTTCATTCTATTAGAATTACGGGGGTTTCGTCTGGCGATCGCCTTTTCGGTATGGATTTTTCACAAATCTACCCTTCGATAGATATGCCATGTAACGAAAAATGCTAACCTCCCTCACTGGCGAAAGCGAGAAATCAACTCCTCCCGAGATAACTGCATCAACAACGGGGTAAATTCTTCCGGAGATA
>NZ_JAJENT010000265.1:0-5361 GCF_035615515.1 Phormidium sp. CCY1219 | reverse complement strand
GATAAATGCTGGGTTTGGCTTACGCAATTAAAGCATTGCACATACGTCCTGCCTGCGCCTACGGCTTCATTGTACCCGATACCCCTTTTGTTTGTCAAGGGGTAATCTGGAGGTGGGCGCGACCCACCCTACACCGATGCAATTTAACTGTAAAAGCAACTGAGGGAGAAACGCGATCGCGGGGGGGGTGGTGTAACCGAAAGGATGAGTTTTGGGAATCCTAAAGTTGAGATCCGATTCGCACAACATCAGGGACAGAGCATCTACATCATCATTTGCGCCACTGTTCCCCCTAGACACAAGAGTCTCAACCGAAATTATGATGTTTCTCGTTCCTCTCCCCGTTTATCTCCTGAGTGCGGTTCCTTCACCGCCTGCGGAAAACATGCCCGATCGCGCGCCAGGTGGGGCGATGGTTGCTCAAACCATTGTTCCTGCAGATGATGGAACCGGTACGGTAGTCGGTTCCCAGGGCGATCGCATCCAGATTACTGGGGGGTCGCGATCGCGGGATGGGGGTAATTTATTCCACAGTTTCGATCGCTTTAATCTCGATCGAGGTCATACAGCTAATTTTCTCTCTTCACCGGAAATTCAAAACATTTTTAGTCGCGTCACCGGGGGCGATGCATCGGTAATTAACGGGACGATTTCCGTTATTGGCGGGGGGTCTAATTTATTTCTAATTAATCCCGCCGGGATTCTGTTTGGTTCCGATGCGCGGTTAAATGTACCGGGAGATTTTGCGGCGATCGCGGCGACGGGAATGGGGTTTGGCGACCAATGGTTTGCCACAATTGGCGATAATAATTGGGCAGAGTTAGTGGGAGAACCGAGTCAATTTGCGTTTGGTTTACCACAGGCAGGGTCGATTGTCAACTTAGGCAATTTATCTGTTTTGCCGGGAGGGGATGTGACCTTGATGGGAGGGACGGTACTCAATGCGGGGAAGATATCTGCGCCCGGGGGAAGGATTACCCTGGCGGCGGTTCCGGGTGAGAGTGCGATTCGCATCTCTCGATCGAATCACCTGCTGAGTTTAGAGATTGAGTCTGCAGCGGCGATCGCCCGGAGTGTTTCTGGGACGCTGACGCCCCTTTCTTTACCGCAATTGCTGGCGGGAGGCGGCGTTGGGGGCGAGACTCGGGCGATCGCCAACCCGGATGGCACAATTGCGATTTCCGGATCGGGAATCGAGATCGACCCGCAGACTGGGGATGCGATCGCCTCGGGTACTTTAGATGTATCCGGAGATCGGGGGAGTAATGCGAGGGCACAAGTGAATGTATTGGGGAATCGGGTGGCGGTATTGGATGGGAGAATCGATGCATCCGGTGCCACTGGTGGGGGAGAAATCCGCATCGGCGGCGACTGGCGCGGTTCAGATGCGCTTCCCCAGGCGGATCGCGCGGTGGTCGATCGGGAAAGCGAGATAGTGGCCAATGCGAGATATCATGGCGATGGGGGGAGAGTTATCGTGTGGTCCGACAACCAGACGCAGTTTGCGGGAACCATTCGGGCGACGGGGGGCGATCGCGGCGGAAATGGCGGCGTGGTGGAAGTGTCGGGGAAAGAGTTCCTGCAGTTTTCTGGAGGAGTGGATACATCTGCACCCGCCGGATCTGTGGGTACTTTGCTTCTGGACCCGAAAAATATTACGATCGCCGCACAGGGAAGTGATGCGATCGCGCCTAATGATGGATTTGGGGAACAAGTCGGCACTACCGCTACGATTGCGGGTGCGGATCTCGCCGCCGCTATCGATTTGGCCAGCGTCACCTTACAGGCGAATAACGATATTATAATTGACGATACGATTACCGCCAGTACGCCGGGACATGGACTCACCTTGCAGGCGGGACGGTCTATCTCCTTTACACAACAGGGAAAAATTACCTTAGCGGGGGGAGATTTTACGGCGATGATTAACGATGCAAGTGCGATTGCGAGCGATCGCGATTTGGGGGCAAATCCGCAATTTCTGATGAATGCGGGGTCGCAAATTATCACCAATGGCGGGAATATTACCCTCAGTCGCGGCAATCTGGTGGGGGGTAATGTGGGCAATGTGAGTCTGTCTGGCGCGACTCTAGATTCCGGAACTGGCAATATCGCGATCGTAGGTGATGCGGTAACGGGACATGGGATTCATCTGGATAACCAGACTGTAGTTCAATCCTCTGATGGGACGATTTCCCTCACGGGGACTGGGGACGCGAGTGGGACGAATCTCACTAGTAACTATGGGATTTATATCCGCAATGGGAGTATCGTCGAATCCACCGGGATTGGGGAAATTATCCTGAATGGAACCGGGGGTAGCGGGACGGATTTTAATTACGGAATTTGGATTCGCGGGAACAATACGCGCGTGAGTTCCACCGATGGGAACTTAACCCTGAATGGCACTGGTGGCGGAATTGGGACGGACAATCACGGGGTTTATTTGTTGAATAGTCAGGTGGAATCCAGTGGAACGGGAAGCGTGCGGTTGCGGGGAATTGGCGCGAGTGGAACTAATGTGAATTACGGGATATTGGTGCGCGGAATGGATGCGCGGGTATCGGTGGCGGAGGGGAATTTGGATTTTCTGGGGACCGCAATGGGAAGCGGGACGAGCAATATCGGCATTTACTTGGATAACGGGACGGTAGTATCTTCGGGAAGTGCGAATTTGCAGTTTGCCGGTACCGGCGCGGGAGGTGCGCCGGGAGTGAGGGTGCGCGATGGGGCGATCGCGGCGCAGTCGGGTGCGATCGCCTTGTCGGGGGATGAAATCGATCTGGAAGGAACCACGGAAGTGAGGGGTCAGGGTAGGGTTCAGTTGCAACCTCTCGACCCGACGGTGGGGATATCTGTGGGAGGGACAGTATCCGATGGGCGGTTGAATCTGGATGACAGCGATATCGCCACCTTACAACCGGGATTCGACCAGATTGTGGTGGGGTCGGATATAGGGAGTGGCGCGATCGCCTTAGCGGGGGATGTGACTGTCAGTGACTCGATTCGCCTTCAGTCTCCCAATCCGGGCGGGGAGATAAATACTACCGGATATACCCTGAGTGCTACCGGGGCGATCGCCTTAGAGGCGGCGGGGGATATTGCTACTGGGCCGATTTCTACCTTACAAAGTAGTGGCGCGATCGCGATTTCCAGTGAAAATGGCAGGATCGATACCAGCGGTGGCACTTTAGACACCAGCGCCACAGGAAATGCCGGGAATATCTCCCTTTCTGCGCCAGTGCGAGTGTCCGTGGGAAATATCGATTCCACCGGATTAGGGAATAGCGGGAATCTGGAAATTACCAGCAGCGAAATCGATTTTCGCGGAACCTCCGTGCGCGGACAAGGGGTAATTCGCTTGCAAACTGATGACCCTTCTCGCGATATTGCGATCGCCAATAGCGATAACAGCAGCGCCGCCTTAGATTTAACCGCCATAGAACTGCAAACCCTGCACCCGGATTGGGGGGAAATTATTATCGGTCAATCCGACAGTACCGCCACCATTACCCTGCATCCATTTAACTTTGAAAGTCCGGTTTCGTTGTTGGGCGGGTCTACTTTAATTGGGAGCGATCGCGCCACGGATTGGAAGATTACCAATCCCGACAGTGGCACTCTCAGCGGATTCCAATCGACCCTCTCTTTTACCAATATCGAAAACCTCACCGGCGGAACCCTGAGCGACTCCTTTATTTTTACCAATAATGGTCGCATTAGCGGCAATCTGGACGGCGTAGACGGAACCGACACCTTAGACTATTCCAATGCCAACTTTAACGCCACCATTAATTTAGCCACCCAAAGCGCTACTGGTATAGGCGGAACCCTGAGCAGCGTAGAAAATTTCCTGGGAAATACCACAGCTTACAATACCCTGATTGGCCCAAATTCGGAGAACAGTTGGAACCTGACCGATATCCATCAAGGCACGGTAGGCACTGTCAGTTTTTCGGGCATCCAAACCCTGCAAGGTGGCAATCAAACCGATAAATTTGTCCTCGCACCGGATGCTACATTCTCCCAAATTAACGGCGGAGATGGCAATAATACCCTAGTTGCTGCCGATACTGCCAATATTTGGGAAATTAACGCTACCGATAGCGGCATCCTGAATAGCACCACAAAGTTTTCCCAAATTCAAAACTTGACAGGTGGCGCAATTGATGACACATTTAAGTTTAGGAATAATGCCCGCATCAGCGGCAACTTGTTCGGGGTGGGCGAAACCGATAAGCTGGACTATTCTAATGCGACTTTTGACGTAACCGTGAATTTAGCCCAACAAAGCGCCAGCGGTGTTGGCGGGACGATTAGCAGTATCGAATCCGTGGTGGGAAATCCGCTGCAGTCGAATACTCTGATGGGCGACAATAGCGAGAATAATTGGACGATTGGCAATTTTAGCGGAACCGTGGGCGGGGTAAATTTTTCCGAGTTTCAAACCCTGCGCGGGGGAAGCAAAGCGGATAATTTTAGCCTCGCAGCAGATGCCAACCTGTCGCAAATTGTAGGCGGCGATGGGAACAATACTCTAGTGGCGGCGGATATGGCCAATGTTTGGGAAATTATTGGAGTTAATTCCGGAATGCTGAATAGTAAAATTTCCTTTTCCCAAATCCAAAACTTAACCGGCGGGAATGTAGACGATACCTTTAAGTTTGCGGGAAATGGTCGCATTGATGGAAATTTGCAGGGAGTGGCAATTAGCGATACTCTGGATTATTCCAATTACAATAATGATGTTACCGTGAATTTAGCAGAAAACCGCGCCACTGGGGTGGGAGGTCAGATTAGCAGCATCGAATCTGTGGTGGGAAATCCGGTGCAAGATAATAAAGTAGTGGCGGGGAATACAACCAATATTTGGACGCTGACGGGAACGAATCGCGGGAGGATTAATGGGGTGAGTTTCGAGTTCGTGCAAAATTTGACTGGCGGTTCTTTGGACGATACCTTTGTATTTGCGGATGGGTCTCGGGTGACGGGATTGGTGGATGGCGGAACTGGCGGATACAATACTTTGGACTACAGCGGTTATACCGGTCCGGTGACGGTGGATATCGCGGGGGGAACCGCTACCGCCACTGGGGGAATTGTGAATATCCAAGCAGCAATTACCCCGCCTCCGGTGTCGCCAGAAGCGCCGATAGAGGAAGCGCCGGTAGAGGAAGCGCCGGATGAGAGTGAGGCGGAAGCGCCGGTAGAGGAAGCGCCGGATGAGAGTGAGGCGGAAGCGCCGGTAGAGGAAGCGCCGGATTCCGGTGAGGGAGAGGGTGAAGCGCCAGAAGCGATCGCACCCGAACCGGTAGTATCAGAGAAACCTGCGCCAGAAGCGATCGCACCCGAACCGGTAGT
>NZ_JAJENT010000264.1:0-13902 GCF_035615515.1 Phormidium sp. CCY1219 | reverse complement strand
CCACAAACCACCAATGACCAATGACCAATGACTAATGACAATTTACCACAAACCACCAATGACCAATGACCAATGACAATTGACCAACGACCAACGACCAGCCGTCTGTGGTCTAGCTTACACTTTTTCCCTTAAAATCAAAAAGAAGTGTGACGTTTTTAGTAACTCACACTTCTTTGTTCTTTTTTGTGACTCACTAAGGTTCCACCGTCACTGGGGTTCCGATGTCTACCTGGGAATACAATGCTAAAATATCTTGATTTCGCATTCGGATACAGCCGTGGGACACTGCTTGTCCCACCAATTCCTCATTCGGCGTACCGTGAAAACCAATAAAATCTCTTCCATCGGTCCAAAACCCGATCCAGCGCGCCCCTAACGGATTATTCGGTCCGGGATAGACGATCTCGCCGGTCCAGGGGTGTTCCCAAATCGGATCGCGCTGCATTTGCATGACTTCAAACGAGCCAGTAGGCGTTTCCCAACCTGCCTTTCCCACGGCGATCGGATAGCTGGTTTGTAAGCGATCGTTGCGATAAAGATAGACTCGGCGCTCGCTCAACCGAATTACTAAATGGGTTTGTAGCGGCGTCTGACCCGGATAGAGTTGCTCAAAGGGAATAAATTTGGAATAATCTCCCAAAGGAGGCAATTCCGGTTCCGGAATCGGCACCCATTCAAACTCCGAAGTCCCCAAATTGCTCGCTGATACCTCAGTAGAGCTTGAATTCTCTGCCCAAGCTGGCTTTGACCCATAGCTGAACAGGAACACCGTACTCAAGCTTAGCAGAATAAACCGTTTCGATAGAAAATCTCCTCGCACCATTCGTTTATTTCTAATTCCTAACAAACTCTTAATACTAATTTAAAGAAAAACTGGTAAGATTGTATCTGAACTCTGCAAAGAGTGCCACTTTTTTGCAGGAATTGTATTGACTCTCGAACCGTTTCGAGCTGGGTAAGGGCTGTTACAAAAATCACCTATATCTTTCGGTAGATTACAGCCAGAACCCAGGACGGTTAGTCTAAGGACAATGTTTCATTCAAAAATATCAACGTTGGTAAATCTAGACTAACCGGGAAAACTTTTTTGTCTCCCTCGAAATTTTGAAGTGAGGATCTAATGCGGATTAAAAATATGAAACTCTTAACAGGCGCAATGCTATCGGTGCTACTCTCCTTGGTTGCCGGGTATCCGGCATTAGCGCAGACCCAGGTGGAAACGCGAGACAAGCAATCCATCGCCCAAGCGCGTCCCAACGAGACTATCCGAGGCACCATTCAACGGATTGGTGCCAACAATCAAGTGGTGCTGCGTCTTCCCAACGGCGAGACCCAAGTGGTAGAAATCGACGAAATCGACCGAGAGCGGCTGGGCTTGCTTCCCGGAATGGAAATTATGGTAACGTTGGATGACACCGGCTTGCAAGCTGAAGAAGTCACCGTCATGGAACCCACCGATGAGGTCACCACCACCAGCACTTCCACCACCACCACCACCACCACCCCCACCACTCCAACTAGCACCCGAGTGGTACGTATCACCGGGGATGTGATTTCCTGCGAAGGCACCATTTTGCAATTGCGACTACCCGACGGCAGTATCAGAAATTACGTCGTCACCCCGGATGTCTGCACCACAGCCGTGATTGTTCCGGGAAACCGGGTGGAACTGGATGTGGACGAGAGCAATAATGTAGTCTCTAACGTTCAGCAGCCCGTGAGAGCGCTCTGGTAATCGCGCCTTAGCGTAAGGCTAAAGTCCCGAAGAATCGGGATGCCATCGGTGGGGGTGGCATCCCGATTGTTAATTCGCAACAAACAATCAACCATTGAGGATTGACAACTGCAGAGGAAATAGGTTTAGAATCACCAATCTGGGAGAAAAAATTCCCCTTGCGGGGAGCCTACTGCTGACGAGTGGGCCAGGGAATGTTAGGATCCGCCGCCAGTTGGCGAGCCACTGCAGCGGCTCCATACCGATTGAGATGGCTGGGGTCTTGAAAATAGTCATTGCGAGTCAGGGAAGCGATCGCAGATAAATCCCGCCAGAGAAAAGCGCGTACGCTCGCCGCGCGCATATATTGGCGAAACTGCTGCTCGCGAAGGCTGCGGGTGGGATCCAGGTAATCCTGAGTCACGGGCAGATTGACCACCACCAAAGGAATCTGGCGAGATTGGGCGAAAGCCGCCACTGCATTCAACGCCGATCCTTGAGAGCCGCCAAGCTGAAAATTGGCATAATCGCGGTCGTAGCGACCGGCTACTCGCGGATTTTGCCGATAGTAACTCGCCGGATTAAAGCGAGTAGAGACCGGGAAAAACCCATTAGCGTCAATCGCCTTACCCACTGCACTCATCTGCCTGGGGGCGGCAGCGATCGCCTGAGAAACATCAGCCCCCGTGGTGGTTTCTGGCGATCGCATCACCGTGAACTGATGCCCTTCGCACCGGGAATTCATGCGCCGAACGATCGCCGGATGAAGACGCAGGGGAAGCTTCCCCTCCGGTGTCTCGCCTACCTTACGCCACAGCTCCGCCAACCCCGAACAATCGGGCGAGTCACTCACCGGCTGGAGAAATGCTGACCCCTGGGGATATTCCACCAAAGAGGCAGTGGAGTTTGCAGAAGTTAAACTCGGACGAATCCCAGAAGCCAAACGCTGGTAGCCCGGAGAACGGCGAATCTCATTGTAGGTGCGATCGCTTCGTCCGTTATTAAACGCCCGCACCCCATCCGCCCACAGAATCATGCGCGGCAAATGCTGGGGACTTAACAATTGCTGCAATTGAAAATTCACCACTTGAGCCGTGGCACCATTCACGCCAAAATTAAAAATTTTCAGCCCCCCTTTGCCCCTAGCTCCCAACGCCTGCTGCAGCACTGTGGGATCCACACCCTGCAACGCCCGCGAACTGCCGACAATCAGCACATCCGGGCGACCGATCGCCGCAATGTACGACAAATACAATCCCAATTGCTCGTCAAGCACATCGCTATTAAACGTCGGATAAGAAAGCCGAGAACTCACCGTCGCTTTTTGTTGGGCATAAGCCAGATAGCGCATGTATTCCGCCACCTTTTTCTGAGCAAAAGCCCGTCGCGGACTCGAGGGCGGCACCGACTGCATCCAGTAAATTGCCTGCAGCCATTGTTTCGACACCTCATCCCAGTCTGCCGGCGTTTGTGCCGATTGAACCAACGAAGACGCCCGGGTGGCGTACTTGATACCCTCCGCAAACGGATCCGACACCTGAGCTACAGGGGATTGAGCCACTGCAGGACTGGTGCCAAACGAATCGCTTCCCTGGGGTGAAATCCCAGTGGAACAGCCCGTCGCCAAGGCAAGTAAGGCGATCGCGGAGAAAACCGATGGAAAAATATGGGCTATTGGCATAATCGCTATCGAATAATACTCCGGTAGGGAGTCCCTGAGTTAGCCAAAATCAAAATTGACTGGGGGCTAGCTGCCCCGATTGAACAACCGATTCCTATGATACAGATGCTTCGACAAAACGCCGTCCCCCTTTCTCGTCTTTTATTGACCCTTGATGCGGTTGATTTCTCTTTGTAACTGTTCGATTTGACGCTGCAATGCTTCCACCTCCTCCGCATCCGAGGACGATGGCACCTCCTCTACCGACTCTTCTGCCGACGATCGCCGATAGTGACCGGCTTTGATATCTCGATACTCTTCAGAATTCGCCCACTGCTGCAAGTAAGTCACCCGTTCCACCGCTTTCCGGATGGGTCAAAAATACCCCTTGCGAAAGATTGTTATAGAGAAAAAACTTATAAACTTGATTGAGTCCATCTTCATCCAGTTGTTCGTAGCGCTCTGCTTGGCTGACGAATTCCTCCAGACTGCATTCCCGAGCGTAACGCGAAGACCCCCCCGCCATATGCATCATCGTCCGCATCACCGTTTCTAAATCATCCATCACCAATAAAGCGGCGCGATCGGCAGATAATTCCGCTTTTCGCAACCATTCATAAAACGCCATAATCAATCCCGTACTCAGAACGCGGCTCAAGCCTAAAGTCAAATCCGCAAGGGAAAAAATCGCCGTAATCGCCCAACTCGCCATCTGAATTAACCGCGTGTGACCGCATTTGATATGTCCGAGTTCGTGGGCGATTACCGCGCGGATTTCCCGTTCGCTCAGCACGTCGATTAACCCGGTGTTTAAGACCATATACGGCAGGTCTTGCCCCAAGGCATAGGCATTGACTAACGGCGTTTGGGAGACAAATAAAGTCGGTTCGGGAGAAATGTCTAAATCTCGCACGCATTCGCGAAAAATTCCGTGCAGGGTGGAATACTGACGCGGACTGACTTGGATGCTATTGCCCATCAAATAGACGTACTGCGGACGCTCCACCAGGAATTCTACAAATTTGCGGGCAACCAGATCGAATCCGGGCACGTTTCGTAACGCTTGCTCGGCACCGACGTCGAGGGGATGGCGAAAGGCTTCGCTAGAAATTCCAGTATAGGTAGGCATGTTGAGTGTTCGCGATCTTAAGAGGATTTGACTGAATTGGTTCGTTACCGACGGCAGATGTGGATCTACCATTACTTGGCGCAACCTAATTAATTATGGCTAATCTTAGATGGCGTAAGCTCCGCCCTGTTTCGGGTGGGTTTGCCATCCATTTTGCCACAACGTTCCCGGTTGACTCTCAACTCGGTGATTTAACATCAGATGGTTCTATAATTCTCTCGTTACGCTGTGATTTCTCAGCGCGGGTGGTGCGATCGCTCGTTTGCTCGTTTTATCCTGGTTCGAGCGCAGGGCAGATGATAAGTACAACTAATTCCAACGCGGCGACAGGATGGAGCGCCGAAAAAATCTCGCGATCGTTTTGCCTTGCAGTGACGCTTAACAGGGGCTTAAGTCCCACCGGATTGCAGATAAGGGGGCGATCGCAATCGGCGCGATCGGTCCTGACTTAAACGGGGTACTCTGACAAAAAAACTGATACGCTATATCTCTAAATGTAAATTATTACCGCTAGATAGAGTTGACTAATCATCAATTGCTGAACCAAAGCATGGTACATCCGATGGATGATATCGCCAGTCAAGCTCGCCAGGGCAGTGTTTCGGCGATTATTCAAGTCCTTAACCACAAACTGGCTTCTTCTGGTGTCAGAACCCGCGCTGTCTTGGCTGATGGCGTCTTGCAACTGTTATGCGAAGCCCCTAGTGTCGAGCGCCTGGAGCAAGATCCCTTGGTCGATCGGATCCGCGACATTCTCGAATCCCTCGCACCGCGCAATATTCGTCGAGTAAAAATCAACTCTCGACTGGTTCGCGAACAGCAGTTGCTCTGGTTTGACGAAATTAATCGCGATCCGCAAAATCAACTTCTCTGGTCACAACAAATTACGCTCAAAAAGCCGAATATTATTCAACAGCTCATTTTCGATCTCAAAACTCGTCCAAAATCTCGGACTAACCCCGCCTTCCCCAAACCCTCCTCTTCCCGTCAAGTGCGCGAGTCGCGCCAATTCCGCCGAGGAATCGTCCGTGGAGTTGGCGTCAGCTTGCTGGTGGTGGGGGTTGGATTTGGTCTTTATAATTGGTCTTTTTTCCAATCGTTATTCGGATCGCAGCACAGTGCTGTTAACTCTCCCCAAACCGGAGAAGCTGGTGCCTCACCCGCACCAGACCCCAGGGAAGAATTTTTTGCACAAGCAGTGCGCCTTGCCGAACAAGCTTCTGCAGAAGGAAAGGTGGCGAAAACTTCTGCCGAATGGTTGGCGATCGCCGCTAAGTGGCAACAAGCATCCGAGTTGATGGCTTCGGTTCCTTCGGATCATCCCCGTTACAAAACGGCTCAGAATCGCACGGCGCTCTATCTGCAAAACAGCGAAACGGCTCAAGCTCAAGCACAAAGAATCCGCAAGGAAAACGAATCGTAAAAGCGTTGATGAGATCTATAGAGGAGATGGCGAGGCAGGAGAGATGTTTTAGCGAAGGCTTGTTCTTCCACACTGCCTCGCCGATATCTGTTGCGATCGCTCGCTCTTTTTTCTCTAAACCGCTCTCGGGATATCGAAGCTTTGAGCAGATGAAGCACTCGGCGGAGTATTCTGGTAAGCAGATCGAATGCCGATTTGGCTCGGAAAATTTTTTATGGCGAGGCTTGCATGGGGTTCACCCCTGATGAGTGCTCTTGCAAAATTACTGCGATCGCTGCCGTTTGCTCCTCCTATTTTCACGTTAGCTTAACGATCCAAGTAGGGTTTCGAGACATAGTTTGACTACCCAAAACAAACCGATTAAATTGACGCCCACCGCCAGTAAAATAGTTAGGTATCCAAACAAGGTTAACGAGATTTCATATCGGTCGGCGGCCATCCACCGCCCGGATTCGATATCAATAAACTTAGACAGTTCTTCTTCTATAAACTTGCGCGCTAACTTTGAATGCGAAAAATAAATTCGCAATTTCAATCCGTTTTTTCGATGGATAATCAATCCCTTTTTGGTCGCCACTATTTGGGAAATTTTATTAAAATTTAAAGCAAAACGTTTAAAGGGTTTGCTGGAAAATTCTGGAAAGACAAAACAAGAAAGATGTCGTTTTGTAAGCACTAAAAAAGCTAGTTCTCCTTGATATCGCACGCCGATCGCGGAGAAAATCTCTCCTTTGGCAGGGGGAAACTCCACCAAGGCTTTGGCAAGTTTAGGAATAGCCACGTAATAATCTAATCCCCATTTTCCCCGAGGGGGGAGCATGACGCGATCGCGCAGTAATTCCTCATAATGTTGTGCGGTAAAACTGGAGGATAAATCTGTCGAGGTGGATTCTGGTGTTTCCTCCACCACAGTAGAACGAGAAGTTTTCTGATTCTGCGCTTTTCGGGACTTGAGGCGAGTGGTTGGTGCGGCGGTGGAAACCGCTTTTCCCGGGGATTTAGAGGGAGTGGTTGTGGGGGATGGGTTGGGGGAGGTGTCAAGGCGATCGCTTCCCGTAGCAATTTCCCCAATCGGTGTTGCCCGCCCGTTCGAGTGAGGGGCGAGTTTGAATTCTTTTAACCAAGCCGGGGTGCGGTTGCCGGTTTTAATCCCATACACTTTTAAAGAGGAAATTGATGTCAGCTCTAAAGCGAGCGTTCCTTGATAAATAAAGTCAGCCAAGACTTTTTTATTGGGAACCTTGTTGGGCGCGCAGAGGATCACCTTCAAACACCCTTGCTTGAGGGAGACTTTTGTCGAGATCCCTTTAGGTCGCAAGGAGCGATCGATTAAAGCGGCGATCGCGTTTGGGCGACCCTGTTTAGCGAGTTCCAAAAGCTCAGTTTCGGTCATGGCTGGTCCTGGGAAATCATACGAAGCTGGCGCATCACTCTAAGGATAGCGTTAACCCGAACGCTAAACACAGAAAGTTCCTTCGCGACTCTCCCCATCCCTGAGTGATTTTGAGATCGATTGTCAGGGCGCAAGGGGTTAGCAGCCGATGAGATCGAGACAGATCCCCCCCTTCTGCGAGGGATTCGAGGCAACAGTGCGGCAGGTGGACAATTTCCACCCCACAATCCGAACGGCAAAGTTGGGGATCCTCTAGGAACCACCGTTTGCTGCCCCTAGGGATTGTGGGGCACCTGAGTTGGCTAGAACAACTGCGCGATCGGCATTACTGAACCGCAGCAGCCGCGTTTTGCTCGGCAATATTCGCATTTTGCTGATACTGCTCCACTCGAGGTTGCGCTTGTTCGTAATTCGGGCTGGTTTGCGCCACTTGCGCCATCAGATCGCTAGCTTGCTGCCACAGATCTGCCACCTGGTTCCACTCTGACTGAGTTGCCGCAGTTTGGGCGAGATTCGCCGCTTCCGTCGCTTTTCGGACTGCTTCGGCAAAGGGATCTGCCGCCGGGGCGGGAGATTCCGCCGTGGGTGATTCCGGGGCAGGAGATTGTGCCGTGGGTGATTCCGGGGCGGGAGATTCCGCCGTGGGTGATTCCGGGGCGGGTGATTGTGCCGTGGGTGATTCCGGGGTGGGAGATTGTACGGGGGTCGGTTCGCTCGTCCCTTGTGATTTCATAAAGAACCAGTATGCCCCACCGCCCCCTGCCAACACCACTAAGATCGCCAGAGGTACCAGGACAAAGAGTTTTTTCCCATCGGATTTTTTGTCCTGAGTCGAGTCCTCGGGGATCTCCTCGTCTTCTAGCTCGTAGTCTTCGTCATCGAATTCATCCTCCTCTAAATCCGGTTCTGCCATCATCTCGTCGTCATCGCCCACGAGCATTTCCTCGTCATCGGCAAAATCCTCATCATCGCCTACGAGCATTTCCTCATCATCGCCCACGAGCATTTCTTCATCATCAGCGATGAGCATTTCCTGGTCATCGCCGATGAGCATTTCCTCATCTTCATCGATAGTGGGTTCGGGGAAAGGCTCTAATTCAACTTCTTCCTGCCAAGCCGGCTGACGTTCCCCCAGTTGACGTCCGTAGATTTTCAGAGTCGGAAGCGAGTCAATCCCCAACTCGCTGAGTCCCTTTTTGATAAAGGGAACTAATGCCGTGCGATCGGGAACTTCTGCCGCTTCGAGTAATAGCAGCAAAGAGCCGTCTTTGAGAACCGCTTTTGCCGTTATCCCTTGGGATTGGATCGCATGGTTAACCACGGCGGCGATCGCCTCGGGTTGGCCTTGTTTGGCCAGTTCTTTTTGGTGCGTCGGTGCATTAAATAGAGGCATGGGAAAGGGTGCGTAAATCTAAAAATAATTTTACTGTTGAGAATACCCACCTCCAACCCTTTTCTCGTTCGGTCGAGCTAGAGCATTCAACCTGAAATCTCTATCGGGTTAAAGGTTCGCGAGGCGATCGGCGGTCGATCGCTCATCAGGGGGTCTGTGAATAGCTCCCAGGTGGGCGGTTGAGGAGAATTCTCTCTCTAGAATTATTGTACGCGCTCTCCTCGTGCTGTGTTGGACGATGGAAAACTTAACCTGCCCGGGGAACTGTCTGGCCACCCGAGAGCGATATTGAACAATACCACTTTACCTAAACCCGCGATTCATCTCGCGCGCTACCCGAATGGGCGATCGCGCAGATGAATCGCGCTAGCCAATTGTTGTATTTTATGGTAAATTTATTTCATAACTCTTAATAAAGAAAAAGTCCTGTTCGTTGGCGTTGGGCTTGACTCTATCTGCGTAGGGGGGTGCAGTCCCGAACCGCTGGTATCGAACCAGCAAACGCCTCTGGAGAGTGCCACCCCTGCGCGATAAGTGAGAACTCCTCGAGTAAGTTGGCTCCTTGAAGGAGGAACCCCGCACCGAAGCGATCGGGGTCACTGTCGGGAGAATGTCAGATAAAAGCACGACAAAACTTGTCGTGCTTTTATGTTGGGTGTCCCTGCTTCACGAATCAGATCTAATCTACAACTCGCAATAATCCGCTACGCAGTGCGTCAAATACGCGGTCGATGAGTACCTGCTCTCGGGGGGTGAGCGCATTCTTGGATAACAGGGTTTTCATAAACATTTGTTGATCGGCGCGAGTGATGCGATGAGTGGTAAAAATCCGATCCACAATTTTTTCGATATTGGATTCCGATAGATGCACGGGAGCAGTCATAGGTGTCAAAAATGCTATCAACTACAATCCATTCAATATGGAGCTTTTTTGGTTGAGCCGATGTTACGTCGATCGCCAGCGACCCATATAATGCTTGAAAAATTGAGGCCATCATCGGCGCTTTGGGTGTCCCTGGCGGGCGGTCTGACCGGGCTGAAGTTCCAGCGCCCAGAGCCAACCTGGTGGAGAATGCAGGGGAATTTTACTGGGAACAGGCTGTCGGCTCGCCACCCGAAGGAGCGCTGCTTAAGTTTATTGTTCCCCTTTTCCTGCCGCATAGCGCAAAAATTGCCCCGAATGGCACGCGCAACCTAGATTTGGCTTCGATCGCCAGGTTTTTGGCAAGGGCAGGCGATCGCGCGAAGTTAACCCGAGAGTTAATTCGGACGGGAGACCACCGCTTGGGCGCGACTTTCCAATTGGCGGGCGATCTCCGCAATCTCCACCAAGGGTCGTTCCCCCTCACGATAGAGTACGAAAATAAACGCCCCCATTTCGTCTTGGCGGAACGCCAAAATCTCTAACTGTGCCATTAACCCTTCCAGATTCACCGGCAAGCGCACCCCACCTGCGGCATCGCCAATCCTCTTGACATCTAAAGGTTCGGCAGGATCTTCGGGCGTGTCCATTTCTTCGGCAATTAAAGTTCGCAGCACTTGGGGATCGCGCAGAATTTCATCAAATTTCTCCTGCTGTTGCTGGGTTTGCAGGAGGGTGGTAATCCCCATAATCAGTTGAAAGCGTTGCTGCGCGACGAAGGCAAAGACGTTTTCCACATCAATATCGTCTCGCGCCAGTTCTTCCTTGAGTTCGGCTAACTCGGAGGCGGGCATCGCCGTAAAACCCTCAGGAAGATCGGACAACTGGATGGTTACGTCTGACCATTGGCTCGTTTGTGCCAAAAGCTCAGTTGCGATCGCAACCCTCGCTTCAGGGGTCTGTGGTTCGATCTCGGCGGTTGCGCTGACGGTACCCGTCATGGCACCCAAAAACAAACACAATAGGCCAAAAGTGGCGGTTTTTAGCATGGATCGATCGTCCTTTTCATTGTTTATCGAACGGTTTTCATTTCACATCGGCACAACTCGGTCCTGGTGGGTTTTTCTTTTATGGTAGACGCTCACGGATCCGTAAAGTGCCACCCATCGGAATCGCCAGCCTCTTGCTCGAAGTGCAATCCCCGCCGAGGCGAAACCCCAAACCGGTGCAGCAACAGAAAAGCGCGAGAATTTGCAAGGCAGGGAGCAGCAACAATCTGTAACGACCCGGTTTGATTTTAAAATCTAAAAATACTGTAAACTTTCCCCAAGCCTCCCTCAATTTTATCTATTACCCAGAAATCGTACCTATGGCTATTGGCTACGTTGCTCTCGTCCTGCACGCCCATCTTCCGTTTGTCCGACACCCGGAAAGCGATTATGTATTAGAAGAAGAATGGCTCTATGAAGCCATCACCGAAACCTACATTCCTTTACTGCGAGTATTCGAAGGATTAAAGCGCGATGGGATCGATTTTAAAATCACCATGAGCATGACCCCTCCGCTGGTGTCCATGTTGCGCGATCCTCTGCTTCAAGAGCGCTACGAGGAACACTTGGCTAAACTCGAGGAACTCATCGAACTCGAAATCGAGCATAACCAACACTATGGCCATATCCGTTACCTGGCGGAACACTACGCCTCTGAGTTCAATACCGCTCGCGAAATCTGGGAACGCTACGATGGCGATTTGGTCAACGCTTTCAAACAATTCCAAGACTCTAACAATCTCGAAATCATTACCTGCGGAGCGACCCACGGCTATTTGCCTTTGATGAAAATGTACCCGCAGGCAGTGTGGGCGCAAATTCAGGTTGCCTGCGAACACTACGAGCAAAACTTTGGCCGTCCTCCTAAAGGCATTTGGATCCCAGAATGCGCCTACTATGAAGGCTTAGAACGAATGCTCGCTGATGCGGGTGTGCGGTATTTCCTCACGGACGGTCACGGCATTCTTTACGCTCGTCCTCGTCCTCGCTTCGGTACCTATGCCCCGATTTTTACCGAGTGCGGCGTGGGGGTCTTCGGTCGCGACCACGAATCTTCTCAGCAGGTTTGGTCGTCTGAGGTGGGTTATCCTGGGGATCCAGAATATCGCGAGTTTTACAAGGATTTGGGTTGGGAAGCGGAATACGAGTATATCAAACCGTACATCATGCCCAACGGCCAGCGCAAAAATATCGGGATCAAATACCACAAGATTACCGGGCGCGGTCTGGATCTAGGGGAAAAAGCGCTCTATGACCCCTATTGGGCAAGGGAAAAGGCGGCTGAACATGCCGGGAATTTTATGTTCAATCGCGAAACCCAAGTGCATCACTTGCACGGAATCATGCAGCGCCCACCCATTATTGTCTCTCCTTACGATGCTGAGTTGTTCGGTCACTGGTGGTATGAAGGCCCGTGGTTTATCGATTATCTGTTCCGCAAGTCTTGGTATGACCAAAATACCTATGAGATGACCCACTTGGCAGATTATCTGCGCGGGCATCCAACTCAGCAGGTCTGCCGTCCTTCTCAGTCAAGCTGGGGTTACAAGGGATTCCACGAGTATTGGCTCAATGAAACGAATGCTTGGATTTACCCCCACCTGCACAAAGCTACGGAACGGATGATCGAGCTGAGTAAGCGCGAACCGGCTGATGAGCTGGAGTGGCGGGCGCTCAACCAAGCGGCGCGCGAACTGCTGCTGGCTCAGTCTTCGGATTGGGCGTTTATTATGCGAACGGGAACGATGGTGCCCTATGCAGTACGCCGCACCCGATCGCATCTGATGCGCTTTCACAAGCTCAATGAAGATCTCCACCAGGGCAAAATCGATTCGGGTTGGTTGGAAAAGGTCGAAGCGATCGACAATATCTTCCCGAAAGTTAACTATCGCGTCTATCGTCCTTTATAATTCACTCTCCCTGCAGAGGCTGGGCGTTCGGGAATAGGGGCGATCGCCTCTTGTTCCTTTCCACTCATTCCACCTGTGTTCCCCTCTTGTCTACCTTGCCTCAAGAGGGGAAATTTTTTTCCCTACCCTCGATCCCTTTCTCGAGGGAAATCCAATTACAATAATCGTGAAAACCTCCTCATGCAAGCCAGTCATCACTACTGTTAGGCTTGGCTTCACGTGCGCTGGACTGTAGAACTAAGCTCAACTTACAATGGTGGATTTCACTGAGGGGGGTGATGATTTTCCCTGTCCTTGCTGTGGCGTAACGCTACAGTTCTATGCCCGCTGGGGCAAGCGAGAGTGTCCTCGTTGCGGATGGAAAGCGTCGCTTTTCCAAACCACTGAGCAGACGATCGAACCTTCTGAGGCTATGCATCTGCATTACTCTGGTGGCGGGGGTCTGTCCAAAGCTGCAGTGCAGGTTACATGCTCCCATTGTCACACCGCTGTTGTCTTTGAACCGCCAACGGTGCTAACTCAATGTCCCTGTTGTCGCTCGGCGATCGCTACTCCACCTCAAACCCCTTCCCCCGGTGTCTGTCCCACGGGCATTGTTCCGTTTGCTCTCGACGCTGAAACCGCCACTGCATGCATTCAACGCTGGATTGCCAAACTGCCTGTTTCTCTAACTCCCCGGGTCAAATTAAGCCAATTGCAACGGCTCCAAGGGGTTTATTTACCGTTCTGGATTTTCGACGCCTACACGATCGCTCAGTATCGGGGCGATCGCGCGGATTACCAGGCGATCGCTCAAACCCACACGGAAATTAATGATTGGGGCGAGGCGGAACGAAAAACTCGTTACATCAGGCGCAAGCAATGGTCTGGGCGTTCCGGGCAGGTGAGTCGCTTTTTTGATGAGGTGCCGATCGCGGCGACCCCTTTCATCCCCCCTCACCAATTGGAAAATCTGGAATTCTCTCGCCTCCTGGAGTCCTGGCGTCCTTACGATCCGGCGTATCTCCAAGGCTATGTCACCCTAGCATCTCGTTTGCTGCCTCAAGCCGCTCTTGAAACGGCTAAAGACTTGATGGCATCTACTCTTCACGCAGATGCCATTCGTCAGATGGGCGGTGACGAACAACGCCTCGAACACCTTTCTCTGCGTTACCCTGCCTTGAGTTTTAAGCAGGTGTTGCTACCGGTTTGGTTGGGGACTTATCGCGATCGCCATCAGGTCTATCGGGTCTTGGTCAATGGTCGTACCGGCGCGATTGTCGGTGATGTCCCAAATCATTCACTCAAGCTTACAGATACATTTAACCCGGAAAAATCTAGCAATTGCTGGAAGTTTCTGAGTATGGCACAATCTGGAATGAAATTA
>NZ_JAJENT010000263.1:0-9545 GCF_035615515.1 Phormidium sp. CCY1219 | reverse complement strand
TTCCGCGAAGGGGATGGCAGTGATGTGGTTTCTGACTTTACCCTAGGGGAAGATTGGTTGGGGTTGGCGGAGGGAATTACCTTTGCCGATTTGAATATTACTCAAGGTAACAATCAAGCGAATATTGCCCTTGCGAGTACGGGGGAAATATTAGCCTCGGTGGCTGGAATTAATGCGAATGCGCTGACGGAGATTTATTTTACTTTGGTTTAGCGATCGCGCTGTAATTTCAGGCGATCGCCTCCCGGGAGATAGTGCGTTAACCTCACTTGCGAGAACCGATCGCGGCGATCGCCACTCCCACCAGCACAACCACCCCCCCGACTAACACCGAGATTCCGGGAATTTCGCCAAACACCAGAAATCCCAGTATGCTGGCGCACACGGGTTCAAAGAGAATCGCCAAGGTGACGACGGTGGGCGAAATCCAACTGATAGCCCAGTTAAAGCTGGTATGTCCCACTAATTGGGGAATCGCCGCCATTAGCACAATATAGAGGTAAACCTCGGGGGAATACCCGGTATAGCTGGCATTAAACAGGAAGGGCATGGGCAACAGCAGTAAAGCGGCGGTGGCGTAAGCGATCGCGCTGTAACCGCCGATGCCCATGCCCCGTTTTTGTGCCTCGCGCCCCAGTAACAAATACCAGCTCACAGTCCAAGAGCCTACCAGCGCCAGGAAATTACCGAGTAGCGGATTGCTACCTGCGTAGCTACTGTTATTGCTGCCCAACCCGACGATCGCTCCCCCAACTAGGGCGATCGCAATCCCCATCGAAGTTTGGCGCGAGGGTTTCTCCCCCAACCACAGCCAAGAAAAAAGCGCGATCCACACCGGATTCGTGGTCACAATGGTAGTGGATGCCGCAATTGAAGTATAAGAAAGCGAGGTAATCCAACTGGCGAAATGGACTGTCAAACAGGCACCCGCCGCTACCGCATACCCCAGGGCACTGCGCGGGATCCGGTTGCGGTAAATTTTGCCCCATGCAGGCAACAACATCAGCGCCGCCACGGTTAAGCGAGAGGCGGCTAACACCAAGCTAAACCCCGCCCCGCGCAGGTCAGCCGCATCTAAGGCCAAACGAATTAAAATCGCCGCCGTGGACACCGCCAATACGCCGCAGGTCAGGATAAAGCAGACTTTCCAAGGAGAGGGTTTCATCGCTAACAGTTAAATTCTGTAATTATAGCACTCTCTGGCCGGTGTCAATGTTATGGAAGGCGAAAACTTTCCCCACCCCGGTGAAATGCCTACATGTATCTCCATCTCTCTTGTGAATATTCAACCGCTACAGGAATGGGGTTGATGTTATAATGTCTCCCGATCGCCTCCCTGGGAAAAATGGCAAACCCCTCCCCATTCCCCGAAAAATCAGCAGCGCGTATTCACGGGCACAAACCAACTTAACAGATTCTTCTTTCTCTTGATAGAAGCAATGGCTTTCCTAAGAAGGATATTCTGGCTTTTAAGCGATGGCGCAATTGCGATCGCAACATCTGAAATGTTACCACTGGAGCATTTCCACGAATCCCTCGCTTTGGCGGGATTCATTTCCCAGCAGATTAATCTCTGTAAGGCAGTTGACATTCACTCCCTCGATTTTCCGAGATTCATTGCCAAAGCAATAAATTTTTGTCAAGCTTTTACATTATCACCCTAAATGCTTCAAACCCTACTCAACTCTAAAAACGCGAGCGACAACAGCGATTTAAGACGGATTCTATGTTTCTATTTTAACCAGAGCGATCGCATAGTGCTGCTCAAAAGTAAAAACTTCCCCAGTAAGCATTTTGAGCGGGTGGTTTTTCCCAACCAGCGTTTCATGTTTGAAGCAGTTCCCCACGCCGATTTAGAAGTTCATATCGGTGACAGCGGGGGTTGGACCGTGACCGAAGTCATCCCCTGCGATCGCTTGCAGGTGAAAGAAGGATAAGACCCCAGTGACCCTGACCGGGAAATGGGTAAAAGCCCGTTATCCAGCGGTTTTACCCCTCGGTTTCCCCGGAAATATTCACCTTTTGATTTTACCCTCGTTGTTTTGAAGACCACAAAACCGTTAACCGAATTTTGGAAACCTTAGCGCTTTATTTTGAGGCAAACTATGGTGCAGCAAGTGGGAACACTCTATTGGCAAATTATCAATGATGTCCTGGAAAAAATTTCCACAGAATATCCCCTTTATCCTTATCGCATCGCCTTGCGCGATCGCTTACTCCGCGAAAAGCTAATTTCCCATGTCATCGAACAAATTCCCCCCTCCTCCTTTTCCCAAAGTCGCTTTCAGCAGATAGAACCGCTCATTCGTCAGAGCATTCGCGACTTCGTACAATAATAAAGCAAAAAAAACCCCCTACCATTCTATCCATCTGCCGAGAATGTAAAAAATACCAGCAACATTTTGCAGGCTAGACCCCAATTCACAAACAGTGGAGACTAAAATAATGCCACAACAAACTTTAATAAAATGGCAACACTTTTTTCTGTGGATATTAGAATTTTTTCGGGTAGCCTGGTGGGTAGAAATCGTCACGGTGAATCCCTGCTGCATCTACTACTTTGGCCCCTTTTCTACAGCGAATCACGCCAAACGCGATCGCGACGGCTACATCGAAGACCTGAGAGCGGAATCCGCCACAGTCATCGCCGTTCATTTAAAACGCTGTCAGCCACACAAGCTCACCGTTTTGGAAGATGAATTATTGGACTCCCTCGACAGCAGTATAAAGCCGAATCTGCCTCGCTTGGCTCGTATATACAACACTTAGTTTACCGACTAGCTGTAGGGTGGCTTTCGAGTTTGCCACCCTACCCGTGAGGTTGGTGCTACCCTTTTCCGGTTTTTTATGCTAAGTGATGTTATGCCATCACCATACCGCCATCCACATTAATGGCTTGGCCGGTGATATAAGCCGCTGCCGGATCTGCCGCCAGGAAGCGAACCAAGCCGGCTACTTCTTCCGGTTCGCCATACCGCCCGAGGGGAATGAACTTGAGAATTTCTTCAGTGCCCTTGAGATCCTTGGTCATATCGGTAGCAATAAATCCAGGGGCAACGGCGTTGGCGGTAATCCCGCGACCGGCCAATTCTTTGGCAATGGTTTTGGTAAAGCCAATCACCCCCGCTTTAGCGGCGCTGTAGTTGGCTTGACCGGGGTTGCCCATTTGACCGGCCACTGAGGCAATATTGATAATCCGACCGGTTTTTTTCTTGAGCATGATTTTGCTAACGGCGCGGGTACAGAGGAAGACGCCGGTGAGATTCAGGTCAATCACGGCTTGCCAGTCTTCCGGTTTCATCCGCAGCAGCAGGGTATCGCGGGTGATGCCGGCATTGTTGACGAGTACATCGATGGTGCCCCATTTTTCCTGGACCGCACAGATCAGGCTGTCCACTTGGTCGGCTTTGGACACATCGGCTTGCAAGGCGATCGCCGTCCCCCCTGCTTCGGTAATTTCCGCCACCACTGCATCCGCCGCATCACTGGAACTGGCATAGTTAATCGCTACCTTCGCTCCTTCTGTAGCTAAAGCGAGGGCGATCGCCCGTCCAATTCCGCGCGAGGCCCCCGTCACCACGGCGACGCGATCGCGCAATCTTTGCAACTGTTCCGGTAATCCTTCCATTTCCCTTCTAAATCTGTAACGCACTACACTATCTTACGGTAAAACCCGCCCCTAAACTGCCCCGAATTCCCTACCCTCTGCCCAGAAACCCCCGCTATCATAGAATCAAATCAGTCGTTACTATCGGCTCAATTGAGCCGTTTTATGCTATGGCAGTCAAAAAACAGTTCACAAGCTTTGAAGAAATGCTCGCCGAGTCCGATTTACCCGTTCTGGTGGATTTTTACGCCGATTGGTGCGGGCCTTGTCAGATGATGGCCTCGGTTCTCAGTGAAGTCAGTGCCAAAATGAAAAATCGGGTAAAAATTGTCAAAATCGACACGGAAAAATATACCCAATTGGCCACAGACCATCACATTCACGCTTTGCCCACCTTGGTTCTGTTTAAAAATGGCAAACCCTTGCAGCGTTTTGAGGGATTTATGCCCAGCGATCGCCTGATTCAACAACTCGAACCCCTGCTGTAATCTCTGCGATCGCCTTGTCGGTTCAGCGGTTTTCTTCTATCATTAAACCACCAACACTCTGGTTTTCGGTGTCCGGTGGGTATTGCCCACCCTACGGTTTAATTGTACGATGTCCGGTGGGCATTGCCTACCCCACGGCTTGCAGGGTCAACAGACAAAATGAACACTCCCAGTCATGCTATTATCAACTTGGCAATTGTCACTAACCTGCCCCTGACGCAAGCTAATCTCGCGGTAGTTGTCGGGGCGATTTTACCCGATTTGCCCATTTTTATCTTTTATTTTTGGGCAAAATTCGTTCTCAAACAACCGGAAGCAAAAATCTGGACCGAATCTTATTGGCAACCTCAGATGCAAACTTGGGTTGCCTTATTGCATTCCATTCCCCTAGCCAGTTTTGCCGCCATCATTTCTCATTATTTTGGCTGGCCCATTCTGGAACTTATTTTTATCAGCATGGTGCTGCATTCATTAGGAGATTTGCCCGTTCACCACGATGACGCCCATCGGCATTTTTTCCCCTTACACGATTATCGATTTATCAGTCCGATTTCCTATTGGGATCCGAAGCGATACGGGCAGGTAGTGGCGTTAATAGAAATCATCCTGGTTGGTTTGGCAACGGTGAATGTTTTTCCCTCGGTAGAGTCGGGGTTCGGCAAAGGATTGATGCTAGCCGTTAACGGGTTTTATGTGGCGGCGTATCTCTATTTTAACCGTCGTTTTCTGGCCACGGGCAGTTAAAAAATTACCCCGAAAAAGGCAATGCCAATCGATGCGCCAGTTTCCCCCCGGGCAATTTGATGTTAACTGCGGCGGATATTGAAGCAACACCAATCTTGTCGTCGCCAGAGGGTAGCAACCACCCAGCCATTTTGTTCTAGGGTATCGGCAACCGGTTTGGCTTGTTCGAGCAATACGCCACTGATAATGCCCCAGGTACTCGGTTTGGCGATCGCATCCATTTGCGGAATTAAATCGATAATCACTTCCGCCAAAATATTGCAGACAATTCCATCCACCGGTTCGGAAATTAGTTGCTTCACCCGCTCCACACTGCCGAGTTTTGTCACTAATTTCTGGTCGGGAATCTTGTTTAAATCTCGATTGCGACGAGTCGATCGCACCGCCAGGGTATCCGTATCCACAGCGTAGAGCTTTTTCGCCCCCAGCAGAATTGCGCCAATGGATAAAATCCCCGATCCGCAGCCAATATCGGCGATCGTTGGTTCGGTTTCTTCAAATCCCAAGCGCATTTCCAACGCCTCCAGGCATAGCTGAGTGGTGGGATGTGCCCCGGTACCAAATGCCGCCCCCGGATCCAAGCGTAGTACGATGCGATCGGTTTCCGGGATGGGCAACCAGGCGGGATTAATCAAAAAGCGATCGCCCAATTCTTCCGGTTTCCAGTGCTTCTTCCAACTGGTGGACCAATCTTCTTCCTCAATCAAACTCCACTGCACCGCCGGAATCGGCATATTCACGCAGAGGGCATCTTGTCGCAACAGCAGCGACAGCGCCGCCAAATCCAGCAACTGCGCTTTCTCTTGGGGCAAATAGGCCAATACTAAGCAGGAATGACCCTTAATCTCACTGGCAGTTCCCCGACAGCCAAAGCTTTCCAGTCGCAAGAAGAAAATATCTTCCAAATCTGGATCGCATAGCACTTGAATTTCCCACCAGTTGTTCGCCATAATCGGTCAATTCAGCTTTCAGGTTGGACAGCAACGGTTTGTTCGCGTTCGGGGTTTAGGTGCCCGGTTTTCCGTGGGTCAGGCATCCCGCTGAAACGGGTTTTACGCGCAGGCGCAAGCCACCGGCGAAAGCCCCTGCTTGTTCCCCACCCCTGACACCTAAACGCTCGGTTATGGCGATTCGGCTCAGGGGACTGTTATAACGTTACCGTATAGGCGTCCCGAATGCCTGGAACTTTCATAATTTCAGCCAAAATTCCCTCGGGCAGGGGATCGTCGAGGCTCAGCACCATCACCGCATCGCCGCGCACGATTTTGCGCCCTACCTGCATACTGGCAATATTCACGTTAAAGCTGCCCAGTAGGGAACCGATTTTGCCGATAATCCCGGGCATATCCCGGTGTCTGGTAAACAGCATGTGCCCGGTGGGTGGGACGTTAATCGGAAATTCATCAATATCGGTAATCCGAATTTCCCCATCCCCTAACAGGGCACCGGTGACGGTGTGATCCCCGAGGGATCCCTTGGCTTCTAAATGCAAGGATCCGGCATAATCCCGAATCGAGGCATCCCGGGTTTCAATTACCCGAATGCCTCGCTCTTTGGCTTCGATGCTGGCATTGACGTAGTTGACTCGTTCGCGCAAAGCTTGGGAGAGCAATCCTTTTAATGCGGCAACCACCACTGGTTGCTGGCTTTCTTTATTCGCTACATCTCCTTGCAGTCGGACATTGAGCAGTTCCACTCGTCCCCCCGCCAACTGACCCACCAAATTCCCTAGGGTTTCGGCTAATTTCAGGTAAGGGCGGAGTTTTTCTAACGCATCGGGATACAGTCCGGGAATGTTCACTGCCGATCTCGCCGGCAACCCCAGCAATACGTCTCTAATTTGCTCGGCAACATCAATGGCGACGTTGACTTGCGCTTCTGCGGTAGAAGCACCCAGGTGGGGGGTGAGAATCGCTTCTTTGCCTAAGCTTCGCAGGGGGGAATCTTCCTCTAGGGGTTCGTTTTCATACACGTCTAATGCCGCCCCGGCAATTCGCCCCTCTTTTAAGGCTTCGGCTAAGGCTTTTTCGTCGATAATCCCGCCTCGGGCGCAGTTGATAATCCGCGTGGTGGGCTTCATCTTGGCGATCGCTTCCGCATTGATGAGATTTGCCGTCTCTGCGGTTTTGGGAATGTGCAAGGTGATGTAATCGGCTTCTCTAAATAGCAGATCCAAGTCCACTAACCGACAACCGATATGATCGGCCCGTTCTGCGGAAATAAACGGATCGTAGGCAATCAGTTTCATGCCCATTGCTTTGGCCGCAACGGCCACATGAGAGCCTATTTTGCCCAATCCTACGATGCCGATGGTTTTTTTGTAAACCTCGGCTCCCACGTAGCTTTTTCGATCCCATTTGCCGCTTTTGACGGATTGATTCGCGTTGGGAATGTAGCGCGATAGGGCCAGCATCATGGCAAGGGCATGTTCGGCGGCGGCGATCGTGTTCCCTTCTGGGGAATTGACTACTACAATTCCTTTTCGGGTGGCGGCTTGCACGTCTACGTTATCTACGCCCACACCAGCACGCCCAATGATTTTTAGCTGTGTCCCCGCTTCTACTATCTCTTGGGTGACGCGGGTCCCGGACCGAATCATCAGGGCATCGTACTCGGGGACGATTTTGATTAATTCTTCGTTTGACAGTCCGGTTTGGACGTCAACTTGGGCAACTTGAGAAATAATATCGATCCCAGCTTGGTCTATCGGATCGGAAACAAGAACTTTTGGCATGGTCAGCAGGTTGGTTGCAACAGGTTTACAGCAGTTTCTTTTGGGCAGAGGCGCTCTGTTGACTCGTCGATCGCCTCTGATTGGCGCAACGAGTTACCTTTTTTCCGCTCCTCTCCTCCCCCTTTGCTTGTGGTGGCAGATTCAAGCCCCTATTGGCGCGTTTTCCTCTCCCACGCAAAGTTGCTGCAGTAGGTCATTGTAACTGCAAAGCGTACTCTTTTATACAGATTGGCGGAAATTCTTCACTTTTATTTTATTAATTCTCTTGCTTTTCGTGTTTTTGCCCCCCAATTCCCTAACCTGTTTTGGATCCGCCTGGGTGCGGCGATCGCTGGGGATTGCTTTACTTTTCTCGCGCGGCGATCGTCTGCTGCTTTGCGATTCTGTGCTGAATTTTCTGGTTTTTACGACCCAAATATAGCCGTTTTGCTTCGTTTCACCCCTGGCGCTGATGTTGGCGCTGTGCCAAATCCTCCTTCGTCTCCATGCTTTTCCTCTTTCCCGGAACTGTGCGATCGCCACGGATTTTTTTCCTCCATCCGCGATCGCCTCGCCTTCCATCCGCAGGTTCGGTCTGCGTCCAAAACCAACGGGCGGTTTGCAATGGTGCTGTTTTTTCGGCTACTTTCGCCGCGCGATCGGCACTTTCTGTATCCGGAAAATCCTCGGACCAATCCTTCCCAATTTCACCCTTTCTCCGGGTTCAATTCTGATTTTTCTCCCTCCTATGTCCCTCCTCCCTAGGAAATGAACCGAGGGGAAATTTTTCACCCGAGCCATCTTCGGCGTTACCCAAAACCGATATAATATCCACAGCGCCTATTCTAATGGCTGCAACCCCCTGCGGTTGAACCTTGTCTAACCCACCCGATAACTAACATTGAAATCTGCAATGAACTATCTCGTTGCCGTTGTGCCCGATCGCATTCAAGCTGAAGCTGCCTACTCCGCTCTCGAAAAAGAAGGCTTGCCCATGAACCAAGTAACCATTCTCGGCAGAGGCTACAAAACTGCCGATGAATACGGTCTCATCGACCCCAACGAACAAGCCATCAAACAAACCAAATTAATGGCAACTTGGCTGGTTCCGTTTGGCTTCGCCGCCGGTGCCACATTTAGTGTCATCACCGGTCTGAATACCTTTGCCTGGGCCGGTGAACTGGGTAATCACTTCATCGGGGGTCTCCTCGGTGCCGCCTCCGGTGCAATGGGCAGCTTTTTTGTCGGCGGCGGCGCAGGTATCGCCTTTGGCAGTGGCGACGCTTTGCCCTATCGCAACCGCCTCAATGCCGGGAAATACCTGCTCGTGGTCAATGGTTCCCCCACCACCGTCAACCAATCTAGCCGCATCCTCCGTCAATTCGACCCGGAAAGTCTCAAAAGTTACTCCCAAGCTTAGCACTGGGTCTGCCAATCCCCTCTCACCTACCTCCCGCAATTTGCGCTCTTTCCTCCGAAGTGAGGCTATTCTCTCCATATCCCTCGTTCCCCCACCGCTCCCGGGAACGAGGATTTTTGTAGCAACAATTGAATCTTACGTATGTTGCTACACCAAGCTTGTCGAACTCTCGCAAAAAAAAATTTCTCCACCCCCTTGACAACCCTTACCACTTGACAGTATTATGAACATAATGGAAAAGGTGCGGCCATATATATAGGAGGTTGCCCCTCCACCATCCAATTATCCCGCAGCCAAAGCAACCTCGGCGAATCGCTTACCTCCCTCCCGCTCTACTCCCAAATCCCGCCGATTTCTTGTGGCAACAATTGAATCTTACGAATGTAACTACAAAATAACAGTTATTTCTTTCATCCGCCCCCTCACTCAGGACTCAGCAGGGAAGCACAGCACAAGCGAAACCCGAGGTTCCTCCATCCGTTTTTTGGCTCGAGTTGGCGGCGCTGCGTGGCACGGCACATCCTGGGGATGAAATTCCAAGACCCTCCACGCCGCATCCGGTACCCAGAATCT
>NZ_JAJENT010000262.1:0-219 GCF_035615515.1 Phormidium sp. CCY1219 | reverse complement strand
TATCCATTTGAGAGAAAGCTTCTTTAGACACTACTGTTGAGTAATAGTTGCTCCACCCTCTGATGACCGGGTTGAGGCGTCTTATTAACCCCTCTTGCGGTACTGTGCTGTGTGAGTCTACTATCCCTTTCAGTTTCCTGTAGTGGGTTTTGATGGCTTGATTGCTGGGTTTGATGATAGTTTTGAAGCCTAGTGGATTACTGTGTGTGTCTTTCCCAG
>NZ_JAJENT010000261.1:0-13673 GCF_035615515.1 Phormidium sp. CCY1219 | reverse complement strand
CAAGAGACCTCATCATAATTGAGGAATATCAAGCGAAAATCAGCTCCCATGACAAGGGATAAATTGGCTAGGAGCCGTATGAAGCGAAAGTTTCATGTACGGTTCTGAATGGGAGGTGGGGGTTGTGAAGCCCCTATCGACCCCTAATAGGAAGAGGGTCTGAGCTTATGCGTGTCTTTGTTTTACTGTTTAATGCCCGCACGGAAAATGAAGGAATTCATACTCTGCGAATTGGCGATCGCAATACGGTTCTGATGTTTGAATCGGAAGATGATGCCACCCGCTATGCGGGACTGTTGGAGGCCCAGGATTTCCCTACGCCCACTCCGGAGGCGATCGATTTGGAGGAGGTGGAGGAGTTTTGTCGGGAAGCAGGATATGATTGCAAGGTTATCCCGGAAGGGGAATTAAGCGTTCCCCCAGAAACCAATCTGGAGGAAACGGACTGGAATCCGGATGATATCCCCGATCGCAGTTCACAGCGCCCCGCCGAGGACTCCAGCTTCTCGGAATCGGAACTCGATCGCATCCGCCGTCAGCTAGAAGGTCTCTTGTAACCCCAATGGCGCGGGTTCGGAATCTTGGGGGAACAAACCGCTGCAGTTCTGGGAAGGTCAACTCATCATCTATTGACAAGTAAGAATGTAAGTCACGACCCCTGTAGGCCCGCGAGGGCAGGACGCTTTAATATCTCAACTACGATAGGTTTAGTGCAAGGTATCGATCGCAAATCCTGTCAGTTTGTTCACAAAAAGGATGGCTATGCTTACAGTTTATAGTCCACGAACTTCAGGGCATCGAACCCTGAAGTTCGGCTGGTTTCCTCCCGCCGCTAACCCAATTGGGTATAGCGGGGGTTTGCACAACAAGGAGGTTTAGATGAGTAATTTGGAGGAACGGGGACATCTGCTCACGGAACAGGTGAATCCGAAAAGCGAAAATCTCGATCGCCTCAGTTCTCTGGAATTGGTGGATCTGTTCAATCACGAGGATGGGAAAGTATTGAGCGCGATCGCGGCGGCCCGGGCGGAACTGGCACGGGCGATCGACCGCACGGCGGATTCCCTGCGCGATGGCGGACGTCTGTTTTATATCGGTGCGGGCACCAGCGGGCGTCTGGGGGTGTTGGATGCGGCAGAATGTCCCCCCACTTTCTGCTCGCCTCCGGAACAGGTGCAGGGCATTATTGCGGGGGGAGCCGGTGCGTTGATCCGCAGTTCGGAAGATTTGGAGGACCGCGCTGAGGATGGGGAAGATGCGATCGTCCGTCGTCATATTGTGGAACGGGATGTGGTGGTCGGAATTACCGCCGGGGGCACGACTCCGTTTGTCATCGGCGGGTTACAGGCGGCCCGCCGTCGCGGCGCAACCACGATTTCGATCGCCTGCGTGCCGGCGCAACAGGTGGACATGCCGGCAGATATCGATATCCGTCTGTTGGTCGGTCCGGAACTGCTGGCGGGTTCGACTCGCTTGAAGGCGGGCACGGCGACTAAACTGGCGCTGAATATCCTCTCCACCGGGGTGATGGTTAAACTGGGCAAGGTTTATGGCAACCGCATGGTTGATGTGTCGGTGACGAACCGCAAGCTGCACGATCGCGCGTTGCGAATTCTCAGCGATCTGACGGGGTTGAATCGTCAAGAGGCTGGCTTTTTGTTGGAAAAAAGCGGTCGGTCGGTAAAGTTGGCGCTGATCATGCATTGGACCGATTTGGATAAGGGAGAGGCGCAATTGTTGCTCGATACCCATGACGGACACCTGCGCTCTGCTCTGGAAAGTGCCCCGGGAAAAGGGTGATGGGGCACTAGGAGGCGATCGCCCTACCTGAAACTCCCCCCTCGGCGCGATTTCAGCGGCAGTGCGAGGATACTCGCGCTTCACCGTAGCGAGGGAGACTCTCGCACTTAAGGGGTATATCATGTCGAAGGCGATTTTATGTTAAGTGAGACATCGAGGTCTAATTAAGGATAGCTATGACTGAAACTCCACAAGGAACTCCCAATCCCAATCCGAACGCTTTATCCGAGCAAGAGGCGGAAAAATTGGTGCGATCGCTGCGTCGCAAGGAAGGCTCTTGGGTTGACTGGGGCAAAGCCTGTCACCAGTTGGCGCGATCGGGTTATAATTCGCAAAATATTTTTGAAGAAACTGGCTTTGAGCCAGTTCACCAAAATCAGGTGATTGTCGGATCTCAGGTTTACGATTCGATTGTCACTGTAGGAGTCTCGGACCATACGCGATCGCATTTTGCCCGCAAAGGCAGCGATATTCTCTACGAATTGCGGATTTTGACTCAAGAAGAACGGGCCGCCGCCGCTGAATTTATCGTGCAAAGAAATCTCGATTTTGATGAAAGTCACGAATTGGCAAAAGCGATGAAAGACTTCTCTCGCTTGTCTAAATTACCGGAGGGATTTTCTTCCCATCCCGGAGATGCCGTGGCTTATCAATCCTGGAAATTGGCACGGCAAAAATCCGATATGCAAGAGCGATCGCGCTTGATTGCCCGGGGCCTGTCTTTTGCCCATACCCCCAGCGCCCGTCAAAAAATCGAGCAGTTGCTTACGGATTTTACCGTCACCCCGTCGAAACCCGCGCCGATATTGCCGGTGTATCGCATCGAATCGGCGGAACAATTGCCCCGCATCCTGCCGGTGGTGGGGGAAATGCCCCTGACACCGGCGGATTTACAGGCGGTTCCTTTGGTGGAGGAAGAAGAACCCTTTGGCATGGTGAAGGCGTCGGGAAATGCGGCGTGGGTGCCGATTCCGAGTTGGCAAGTGGTGTTACAGGCGGAAGACCCGGTGGCGATTTTGTGCCACAGCGATCGCCTTGCTCAACCCCTGACGGGCAAACCGGAATCGGTGTTGCTGGTGGTCGATCGCTCAATGCGCGTTTGGGATGAGAATAGTTATTTTATTTGCGATCGCAATGGCACTTTGGATATGCAGTGGTTTGAGTCTCAACCGGATACCCGCTTGCTGGGAAAAATCCTGTTGGTCCTGCGTCCTAAAAAAATCCTGGATGAGGAGTATGGCAAGGAAGTGTGGCAGATTGATGAATAGTTGGCGGGCGATCGCCCCCTTTGGCGTAGGTTCAGTAGGAACTAAAAATCGGCTTTCTTATACCGTTTTTCTTGAACGAGGAAACCGTTAAGATCCCCCCGTCTCGCCCCTGGAATCCCCTGTATCCCGCTTTCTGTTTTCCTCCCCTTTGGCGAACTTCCTTTCCCCAACCTCTCACAGCGATAAAGCTGATAGGGAATCCCCAGCCGATAATACTCCGTCGGGACAAGCTGACAAACCCCTTGTTTGGATAGGGCTAATTGTGGCGGATATTGTCGTTGTCTCAACCCGGGGGCGACGATCCATAAATTCAGCGGCGCAGCGGGAAGTTCGCCCAACTGCGCTAAATATTCCCATACCGACTGATAACTCGGCGATCGCGTCACAAACGCCACCCAAGTCTCTTCCGGATTCTGCGCGCGAATGCGCTCCAATTCCAGCGCCAACCCCAATCCTAACCCCACTTCTTGATAATTCTCATATCCCACCACCACCATCACCGGCGCATCAAAATTCACATTCATCCGCCGCGCCATTCCCTGCGGATCGTAGGGTTTTTGAAACACCAACCCCGACACCACAAAACTGCTGCTTATCGCCCCCAACAACACCACCAATATCACCGGAAAAACCCATCCCGAAAACCGAAATCCTCGCATTTTCACCCGCTTCCCCTCCCCCGGCAATTCCTGGGAAACATTTCCCTTGTCTGTGTCCCTTTTTTCTGGCGGTTTTTTCCCGCTCAAACTGGCAGCAAGTAAGGCACAAATTCCCGGATAATACATAAAATGATACCGCACCGCCGAGGTAATATCCTTCCCCAGCAAGTAAACAATTGCAAAATATTGCAACAGCACGAATCCGGTAAAAAATCCCAGGGTTATACTTGACAACTGTGTGGTTTTTGTGGTAAATAATCTGCAAAAATTGCCAGCAATCTGCCCCACCATCCAGCCAGCAAATATCAGCATCAGCAACCCGGAAGAAATCGCCACCCACAGGGGTTGATTTTCCACCGGCAGCGCCACAGTCATCACCAACCAGCCAGCCAGAGTATTAAAAATTGGCGTAATGCTATCCGTCCATGAGGGGTTAAAGGGTTGAAACCAATCGGTTTCCGGACGATTGAAATGTTGTAGCAAAATCGGCAACCACGGCCAATAAAATAGTCCGGGCAACAGGCAAAAGCATATTAGTTTTAGCAGAGTAGTTGTTGCAGTTTGCTGATTTTTGTGAATTTTATTACATACTCGCCAATTTAGCCTAAATCGAAAGATAAAAACAGCAAATAAAGTTAGAATTTGCGCCACAAAAGCCAAAATAAAGAAATAGTGGACATATAAACCCGTTGCATTGATTACAGACCAAGCCAGCCCCCAAAGTATCGGTACTTTTTTACCTAAAAATACGCGCTTTGTCATTTCAATTAATCCAATTAATGCTAAAATAATTAAGACCATCGGTAAGGTATAGTGCCGCGCTTCTTGGGAGAGATAAACGGCGAAGGGAGACACCGCCATCAGTGCGGCGGCGACCCTGGCGGCGCGGGCAGAAAAGGCCAGACGATTGAGAAGATAAATCCCCGCGATCGCGACAATGCCAAACCAAGCAGACAGCGATCGCACCTGCCACGCAAAAGAGCCTTCTACTCGCTTTAACCACTGGTGAGTCAAGCAAAAAAACAGGGGCGGATGGGTCGATTCCGTGGCCACCGTTTGGGCAATTTGACCGCAACTTGTCTGGGAATTTAGGGTAAAAATATCCGCCAATTGTCCCACCCTCAACTGCACATCCAAAGGCACGCGATCGTAGCTTCCTCCCACACTAAACAACCCGGTCATAATTTCATCCAACCACAGCGGTTTTGCCTCCAATTGCGCGAAACGCAGTCCCGCCCCCAACAGCAGAATCCCGGCTAACAGCAAATACTCTCGATAATAGCGCATATTTGAAGATGAACGATCGCCCATTTTACAGTGCCTTGACATCAAATTATTTCCTTTCTTGCCACTTGCGGTTGTTCCGGTTATTCTCATCCGGAAGGGATAGAGAGAACTTTTCCCACAAAATCCCCCACTTCCGACACGAACCACTCTTGTTCTGGTATTTTCAGTTGCGATCCGAAGCGATAATTTTGCCCTCCCACCTGCAAATTGCAAGTTCTTATCGGCTGATTGTCAACTTCCATATTTGTCCGATCGCTTCTTCTAAAGATTGTCCCTCCGCCAATTCTTGCACGATATAAAATCGGCGATCGTCTGAGGTATCGATTTGGAAATAATCTAAATAATCCGGAATCGCCGAGTGTTCTAGTTGAGAAAGCACTTTGGCTTCTCGTTCAAACAGTTCGATCGCTTTCCACTCTTGGGTTGCGCGCAGAGAAAGGGTTTTTATCGCCACCGCCTTGCCCGTTTCTAAATCTTCGGCGGCGTAGGTGATGCAAATTCCGCCGCGCCCGAGGGTGTGGGTAATGCGGTAGCGGTTTTTAATCCGGTCTTCTGGATGATGGAGGGTTTCCATAACGTTGGCAATAATCGCATTGTTTCTATGATAGCGAAACGCCCTGCGACATTTCGCCCCACCCAGGGAAAATACGCGGCGATCGGATGCGGTTTTCCGCTCAATCCCTCGCTTTAAATTGGGCGGTTGCAACCGTTCAATTATAGGGAATTACGGAGGTTTCCGAACCGTAGGTAAGCCCTATCAAATCAATGAGCGATATCGCGGTAAACTTCCAGAATTTAGGCTGCTTTTGGATTAAGGGTTTTCATTGATTTTGCCTGGGGTTTTTCTGCTTGATAATCATCGATGTGACATAAGGCTTGGCTTTCCGATAAAAGAGGCCACTTCCGAGACCAACCACTCTTGCTCTACTATCGTAAAGTTGGAACCGAAACGATAGGTTTTGACCCCTACTTGTAGAGCGCAACTCACCACCGGTCGGCTGTTAATTTTAACGTTGCTCGGGCTGACTTCTGCGCGATAAATATCCTCCACATTCCCCTCGATTTTGCGGGTAAAACCGAAAAGCTGCCACTGCAAACGGAAGGTTTCCCGGTCGATTTCCAAGCGAGTTCGCCCGAAAAACTGAAATAATAATGTTCCCGTCAGGGTCAATCCCACCACCCAAAACGGAATCGAGAACATGGCAAAAAAGATGCTTGCCATTGCGGCACCTGACGTCCAAAGCACTAAAAATCCATTCCAAAATAACGCAAAAAATATCAACCCAATCGAATCTGGTTTAAATCCAGTGGGGGGCATATCCACCACCAGTTTGCGTTTGGTTTTGTTCAAACTGATGCGACTGCCGGCGGGTTTGCGGGAACTGGATTTTAGGGGATAAATCGATTCGCGATTTCCATCCAAAACCCCCAATGCTTCCACCGCTGATGTAAACCGGTCTTCCACTGCAGGTTCTAGCATTTGCTCTAACCAATCGGCAAAATCATTCGACACATTCACATAGGGACGAAAATCAAGTTTCAGTCGTTTTTCCGGTAATTCTGCTGGGGATTGGTGGGTCAGCAAATAAATTAACGTGGCACCCAACCCATATAAATCGGTGCTGGGTTGTGCTTGTCCGCGAAACTGTTCTGGGGCCATATAACCGTAGGTTCCTACCACGGTACTCCCGCTAGTCATAGTATGGCGATAGGTATCTTGTACTGCCCCAAAATCTACTAGCAATATCCGACCGTTGGAGTGCAAAATAATATTTTGCGGTTTGATATCCCGATGAATTACTGGCGGGTTTAATTCATGCAAATAGTTGAGAATTGCTAACACCTGTTTGGCAATGTCTCGACTCTCTATTTCTGTGGGATGCCAGCCACTTGCGATCGCTTCTTCCAAGGATTGTCCCTCCGCCAATTCTTGCACGATATAAAATCGGCGATCGTCTGGCGTATCGATGTTAAAATAATCTAAATAATCCGGAATGGCCGGGTGTTGTAGGTGGGAAAGCACCTTGGCTTCTCGTTCAAACAGCTCGATAACTTTCCAGTCTTGGGTCTGGCGCAGGGAGAGTGTTTTTATCGCCACCGACTTGCCCGTTTGTAAATCTTCGGCGGCGTAGGTGATGCCAATTCCACCGCGCCCGAGGGTGTGGGTAATCCGGTAACGGTCTTTGAGAATGTCTTTTGGGTGATGGAGGCTTTCCATTTTTGTAATAATCCTATTTTTTCTATGATAGCACCCCCTCCTAACCTCTCCAGCTCTATCCCAGGAAAAGGCGCGGCAATCCTTTTTCTTTCTCCCCCTCCATCAAGTGCTGTCCATATTGCTGCTTTTAATGCCTAAATTACAGGTAAAGGCTCCTGGAAAAGCCTATTAATTATAGGGTTAGTTTACGATGGCTTTGCAGCCAGGAAAAGAAAAGGTTCCGGGGCTGAATTGGCAGAATGAGTCAAGGCGTCAAAATCTTTAATCGAAATTGCAAAAATCGGTAATTTTAGATAAAATAGAATGAAAACATTTCAGGAACCTTCAAAAAATGCTACCTCAAAGTTTAGCGGTAACGGCTTGTGCGATCGCTCTGTTACTGGGGATAAACCCAACCCCTAAAGCAGCGATCGCCCAAAACAGCACTCAAGTTCCCATCGATCGCATTCACTTAGGTGCGTTTACCCCCGACCGAGATGCTTACATGGGTGCGGAATTCATCGTTCCCAATTGGAATACTACCAACCCCGCTTATGGGGGTCAGCTTCGCTTGTACGACGTTCATCTCGCCAAGATGTTTGAAATCACGGATTATGAATGTCAAAATTCAAGATTGCAGGGGATTTCCTGGAACTATTTTGCCGGGGGTGGGGAAGTGAATATGGGCAATTTCGAGATTAGTTGTCGTCTCGCGGCGCAACAAGTCAGAGAATATGGAACCGGAACCCCAGAACAAACCGCAATCTTTCGCTATAGCCAACCGCAACGAACCGAATATATCCCCATTCTCGATATTACCGGCAATAAAGTTTCCCCTTGGATGAATTTCGTTCAGGGTTTCCGCCCGCAATAGTTTACTCAATAAAGCGATAAAATAGATAAACCCCCCTCCCCAAGCAGACAGGGCCGCCTGATTTCGCTTTCAGGGGAGTCTGAAAACCGATCGCGCGACAGGTTCAGCCCCACCCATACGGCAAATGAAATAAAGACGAATCGATTATCACAGGAGAGAAAACCATGAATTTAGGCGATCGCATCAGTCGGTTGATTCGGTCGAATATCACCGATTGGCAGCAAAAACGCAGCGACTCCGAGGCAGAGCTGAAACAAACCATTGCGGAACTGAAGCAAAGTGTAGATCGAGCCGTTGCCAGTCAACAACGCCTCGCCCAAGAGTACCGCGCCACCCAAACCCGCATCGAGGGATTGCAACAACAAGCGCAACGCGCCTTGCAGCAAAAAGATGAGGCAAAAGCGCGGGAGTGGTTGACAGAAAAACACAGCCAAAGTAAAATTGCAGAGCAACTGCAAATCCAGCTTGCGGAATTGACGCCTCGAGTCGATGCGCTCAAACGTCATTTCTCGAATTTGGAAGCTCACACTCAAACTCTGAAGGCACGCGCCGCCTCTGCGCGGATGGAAAATCAGTTAGAGCAAATGCCGGACATCGATTTTGCAGAAATTGACGCCCAACTCGATAACCTGCGATCGCGACTGAATCGCATGTAACCTTCTCCTGTGCCGATAACACAAAAGGGCTAGCCCCATTTCTATTATGCAAAATCCTCGTCAACTCGCATTTTTAGCCCTGCGCGACATCGATCGTCGCGATGCATTTGCCGATGTTGCCTTAGACAAATGGCTGCACAAAGCCACTGTGGGCGCAGAGGAACAACTGCTCCCGAGGGATCGGCGATTGGCAACGGAATTGGTCTATGGGTGCGTGAGAAGACGGAGAACCCTTGACGCGGCGATCGACCAACTGGCGAAAAAGAAAGCCCACCAGCAACCCCGGGATTTGCGAATTATTCTGCACTTGGGATTGTATCAGTTGCGCTACCTCGACTTTATCCCCCCTTCCGCCGTAGTGGATACCACCGTTGAGTTAGCCAAAGCGAATAAATTTAAAGGACTCGCCGGGTTTGTGAATGGGGTATTGCGTCAATACCTGCGCTTGGCAAATTCGGAAGATGGCGATCCGCTAAAATTACCCGCCGACGAAATATCACGGTTGGGGATATCGTATAGCTTTCCCGATTGGATTGTCGCCTATTGGGTAGAGCAATTAGGGGTAGAAGAAACGCAACAATTATGCGAGTGGTTTAATCACTCGCCCACCCTAGATTTGCGAGTTAATCCCCTGCGAAGTTCCCGCGAAGCAGTGGAAACGGCGCTAAAGTCGGCGGGAGTGCAGGTGTCGCCGGTGCCTCATTTGCCCCAAGCGTTGCGCTTAAGTGCCGGTGCGGGTGCGGTGCAAAATTTACCGGGATATGGGGAGGGATGGTGGACCGTGCAAGACAGTAGCGCCCAACTGGTGGGGTATTTGCTCGCGCCGCAACCGGGAGAGGTGGCGATCGATGCCTGTGCGGCACCTGGGGGAAAGACAACTCACATTGCGGAGTTGATGGGAGATGAAGGGACGATTTGGGCGTGCGATCGCACGGCGTCGCGGTTGAAAAAAGTGCCGGAAAATGCCCAACGACTGCAGATCGAGTCGGTACAAATCGTCAGGGGTGACAGTCGGGAGTTGAGTCAATTCCAGGACGTAGGCGATCGCGTGGTGTTAGATGCCCCTTGTTCTGGACTCGGCACCCTGCATCGTCGCGCCGATGCCCGGTGGCGTCAAACTCCCGAAAACATCGAGCAACTGTCGCAACTGCAAGGCGAATTGCTGGCGGGAGTGGCTCGATGGGTGAAACCCGGTGGGGTGTTAGTGTATGCCACTTGCACCTTGCATCCGTTGGAAAATGAAGCGGTAATTCGCGAATTTTTGCGCGATCGCCCCCACTGGCGAATTGAACCCCCGGAATCGGGCACGCCCCCAGCGGCTTTTGCCACCTCAGAGGGGTGGATTAAAGTGTGGCCGCACCAGCATAACATGGATGGGTTTTTTATGGTGCGCTTGCGCAAAGTTGGGAGTGGATAATGGCGGGGCGATCGCCGATGGATCGCCCCAGTCAGGTTTTATTATGGGGTTTATTCGCTTAAGTTTTTCTTATCGACTTTTGGCACCACGTCGGGACGTTCTTTGTCTTCCCAACCCGGGGGACGCTTAGAGTTGTACCAGGCGATCGAGCCAATGGTCGCTGCAGCAATAAAGCCGACGGCAAATACCACACCCGTTACGGCAAAATCGGTATTGCTGGCTGCAGCAGAGACATCCATTAATAGATTCATAAGCACTCTTATCGAACTACAATATTATTTTACGATATGAGGGAAACCCGCGTCTCTCTCTAAAGAGGAATATTGACCCGGGTGATTGATTAGAAAAAGTTATGCGTAGCAGAGTTGAACTGCGATCGCGCTTGTAGGCACGCCCCACCCCCTGCTTGCAGAGAAAGCCAAGGGGATGGGGTAATGCGGCAATGGGATGCGCGGGATGTTCCTACAGCAGCTTGCGATCGCCCTTGATTCACCCCCTATCCCGGTCTGGGGGATACGGGGTTGCGATCGCAGTGCCGGCAATTCTCCGCCTTTAAACAGCACAGATGCAAAATAATTGCCACTTTTGCCACTCATCTCACTACTCTTTTCTGGAACATGAACTTTCGCGAACTCCTCCAGAACACTTGTCCACCCCCCAGAATTGGGCAGCACTTGAATAGCACGCTCGTTCAGGTTTGGATGCAGAATAAAACCGATCGCAATCTGGCGATTCGCATCATCTTCCGGCAATACCAAAACATGCGGTGGATACCTATTGACGCTCAGTATTTTAAATCCCCCCGAATTAAACTATCCACCAGATTGGCTTGGATAGAAATATTTTCCAGGGGTTTTATCAGGGTTGGTTCTAAGTGACTTCTCCGATGAAGCCACAAGCGTGTAAATCATTCCTAATGTCGGGGCGGATTGCGATCGCCCCGACATGCATCGAACCTGGCGACCTCACATTTAGTAATAATAGCCCTCATAATAATCATGGGCATTTGCCGAGCCAGATTGCGCGTTATCCGGCGTGGTGTCGCCGTAGTAAACACTGTGAGGTTGCACCGGTTGCGCTTTCAGAAATCCGTTGCGATCCTCTAACTCCGGCAGTTCGGGAAACTCCTGCACTGGGAGTTCCTCCGTCACTTTGTCCATAAACTGACGCCAGGTAAAGGCGGCGGTGCTGCTGCTGCCCCAAGTGGGGTAGCTGTCATCGTTGCCCAACCATACCCCAGTCACCAGTTGGGGGATAAAGCCGATGAACCATAAATCGCGGGCTTCGTCCGAGGTCCCCGTTTTCCCAGCCACCGGGCGATCGCGCAATTGCGCCGCCGCCCCCGTACCGTACTGCACCACCGGTTCGAGCATCCAAGTCATAATCGAAGCCGTTTCGTCATCCAGAGCGCGTTGCGGTTTAAAATCAGCAGCGTAAATCGTCTTCCCTCGGCGATCGACAACCCGAACGATCCCATGCGGCTCATAATGCCTCCCTTCCGCCGCGATCGTCCCATAAGCGCTCGTCAGTTCCAGTAAATTCACTTCCGATCCCCCCAACGCCAGAGAATAAATCGGCTCCAGTTTCGATTTTATCCCCATATCTTGCGCCAGTTTAATCGTCGGTTCAAAGCCGATATCCATCAACACCTTAACCGCCACCACATTAATCGAGCTACTGAGGGCATCGCGCATCGAGACCCAGCCGCGATATTTGCCCCCGAAGTTGCGCGGTTTGTAGCCATCTACCTTAAAATTCGCATCTTCGTAACCATCATAAGGAGACCAACCCGCCGCGATCGCCGCCGTATAGACAAACCCTTTAAACGTCGAACCCGGTTGACGTTGGGCCTGAGTCACCCGATTAAACTCGCTTTCCTCAAAAGAGCGACCCCCCACCATTGCTTTAACCGCACCAGTTTTCGGCGCGATCGCCACCAACGCCGCCTGTTCGAACCCCTGAGAGGCCCCATCGAGTTCCACCGCCTCTTTCACCACCTCTTCCGCAATCTTCTGCCATTCTCGATTGAGCGTCGTTTCCACCGTCAAGCCCCCCATTTCCAGGGCTTCTTTCGACACATACTTCGGCAACTCTTTTTGAATGTAAGACGTAAAATAAGGAGCCTCCACCTGTAGGCGTTTCGGGGCACTCGCCTTCACCCGCAGGGGTTCTGCCCGCGCCGCCGCCGCTTCCTCTGGGGTAATGTATTCCAATTCAGCCATCCGTTGCAACACAATATTGCGACGCTTGCGGGCATTTTCCCGATTCACCAAAGGCGAATACACCGAAGGTGCCGGAGGCAAACCGGCGATCGTTGCCATTTCCGCCAAAGTCAACTCTGGCACCGACTTGCTGAAATACACCCATGCAGCATCCGCCACCCCATAGGCACCGGACCCGAGATAAACGTAATTGAGATAGCGATCGAGGATTTGCTTTTTGTACATCTCCTCTTCAATCTTCATCGCCAGCAGGGCTTCCCGGAGTTTGCGCCCCAGGGTTTGTTCCTGCGTCAGAAACACCATCCGCGCCAGTTGTTGCGTAATCGTACTTCCGCCTTGCACCACATCTCGCGCCAGCACGTTAGACACCGTTGCCCGCAAAATCCCTTGATAGTCGATGCCATGATGTTGATAAAATCGACTGTCTTCCGAGGCGATAAAGGCATGAATCAAGGGCACGGGAATCTGCTCGATATTCAGTTTATCTCGCGTCGCGGGTCCTATTTGCTGTAGGATCCGACCATCCGCCGCTTTAATCGTCAAGGTGCCATCGCGCACAAACGTAAACACTTCCGACACATTGGGCAAGCTGCGGTCTAAATACCACCAGCCCCAGCTTACCGCACCCACCCCCGAACTCAGGGTCAGCACTCCCACACCCACCCAAAACCCTCGACGGCGATACAGGAGTTTACCCTCCGGGCTTTTCCAAAGGTGCTCGAGCGCCACGCGGATTTTTGCCACTGCTTTTCCCGCGCGCGCCATCTTGCTCGCATTCGGTTCCTTAACCTCCGCAAGCGCTTCTCCTGGTTCCGAGGGGGTAGCTTCGCCCTCCAGTGCTTTTCCCGCGCGCGCCATCTTGCTCGAATTCGGTGCCTTGAGTTCCGAAAGCGCTTCTCTAGGTTCCGAGGGGGCAGCTTCGCTCTCGGTGGATTGCTGACTCTGTGCCAGCATCGGTGCGGCTTGTGACCCTTGCCGATCCTCTGGTTCTCGAGCCTCTCCCGGGTTGGGGAGATTATCCCCCCGAAACTTTCTGGAGATCTCCTTCATTTTGGAAATAAAGTTTGTCACGTTAACTCCTCACGCACCACCACTAGCCAAGCTGTTTTGTTGTTTTTATTCACGACTTACGCCGCCCGATTTGTAGGCATTGCCCACCACTCCTAATTGTTAGAGGCATTCGCGGCGGATTGCGTAAGCCCTATTTATTCTAGAGCTTGATACTCCCCGCGCTGAAGACGCGGGGATTCTTAAGCAGTCCAAAACTGAACTCTTAAAGGCATTATCAAAGTG
>NZ_JAJENT010000260.1:0-16328 GCF_035615515.1 Phormidium sp. CCY1219 | reverse complement strand
ATAATTTCATTCCAGATTGTGCCATACTCAGAAACTTCCAGCAATTGCTAGATTTTTCCGGGTTAAATGTATCTGTGCGAAATTGCCAGTGGCGCGAACTCGCAAACCGGGGTGGGGACGCGCGAATCCCTGGGATGTCGCGATCGCTAATTCAGGCCATCGGTGCAGTGGTGCATGGAAAGAGGGTTTCTCGACCCATGATTTCCCTGCTTCGTTGTTGCGCCGGCGAAGCGCAACAACGACGTGCAAGCCTTAAGATTCGGCAAACACCTTAGCGGCGGCGGCGACACCGGCACCGGGAGCGAAATTTTCCGCACCAATTTCGCGTAAAGCCACTTCGATCGCCGAAATCGCCGTTAGGATATCGCGATCGCTAACAAAACCCAAGTGACCGATGCGGAAAACCTTGCCTTTCAGTTGATTTTGTCCCCCCGCCAGGGAGATATCGAACTGCTTCTTGACGATCGCCCGAATTTGTTCTGCATCGGAAGATTCCACCGCCGTAATCGACAGTGCAGCGGCATCATCTGGGGCAAACAGCTTCAATCCCAGGGCGCGCACTGCAGCGCGAGTGGCCTCCATTTGCCTGGCGTGGCGGGCGAAGATAGCATCTAACCCTTCCCGACGCATCATTTGCAGAGTCGCCTGCAAGGCAAAGATTAAATTAATCGGTGGCGTAAAGGGGCTGCTACTTTTATCCGTGGCTTTTTTGTACTTTGCCAAATCCAGATAATATTTGGGCAGAGTTGCCGTTTTGTAGGCTTCCCAAGCTTTCGGACCGACGGCGACAAATCCCAAACCCGGAGGCACCATATAGCCTTTTTGGGAACCCGAGGCGATCGCATCGATGCCCCATTCGTCCATCGGTACCGACAGCGCCCCCAAACTGGTGACCGCATCCACCAGAATCAGCGCTTTTCCGTGAGCTTTCACGTGACGATTGATCGTCTCGAGGTCATTGAGAACCCCGGTCGAGGTTTCGCTGTGGGTGACGATCGCCGCTTTAATATCTTTATTGGTATCCGCCTCGAGTTTTTCCCGGAACTGTTCCGGATCCAGAGGTTGGCCCCATTCAGCGGTAATCCGTTCCACATTCAGGTTATAGGCTTCAGCCACTTCTGCCCAGCGATCGCCGAACTTGCCGTTACAGCCGACCACCACGCGATCGCCAGCGCTGAGGAAATTAATAATCGCCGCTTCCATCGCCGCCGTTCCCGATCCGGCGAGCATGACCACATCATGTTGCGTTTGGTGCAGCCATTTGAGGTTTTCCGTCACTTCCGCGATCGTGCCCTCAAACTCCTTACTGCGGTGACCGATGGGATGCTTTGCCAAAGCGAGCAATGCTTGTTCTGGCACCGGCGTCGGGCCAGGAATCATTAGCATCAGCTTGTCGTCCATTTAATCTATCCTCATGCATAAAAAACTTGTGAGGAGTCCGTACAGATGCCCCATCAATGGCTGCGTACCACAAGCCAGAGTGCAGTTGTCGAACGATCCTTCACCAGAATATTAAATTTTATCACTTGACGCCTATTGCACCAAGCCTTTAAACCCCGGGGTCTTCACCGCGCGAGGGGGCATTCCACGACGAGGGAAATTTTGGCTGGGACACCTCATTCAGGGACCAGCGGTGTTCTACCGGTAAATTGTCGAGCTGACAATGGGTTTCCAGTTGTCGTTGTTGGCTTTGGGCTTTGCGAAGCGTAATAATAAGCTGTTGTACTTGCTCTCGCTGAGCCGGATGCTCGTCGAGGGCGTACTGGGTTCGTCGCTCCAACATTTGCAGCAGCAGTTCGTAGTGGATTGGGGAAGGAAGAGGAATAGGCTCCATAAATGCCGCTTTATCTCTAAGATGCGAATGCCCAATCCTAAATGAATCAGACATATTTAACCTTTATCTTACCTTAATCCGCTACATTCTCTCGGCATTTTCCCACCCCAGCAACACCCGGATTGGGTTTAAACCCCCGCCGGATCTAAACCCATGAACCGATCGCATTTGCAGTGAGTTTCGCGTTTGCAGTGGGTTAAAACCCACTTAAGCTATTAGCCGGGGACTTAAGTCCCCGGCGGCGGTTATCTCCCACGCTACAGGGGTTAAATCTCCTGCAACAGGGAGGCGATCGCAAATCCGGGATCCGGCTCTTTCATAAACGCTTCGCCGATGAGAACCGCATCTGCACCGGCGTCGCGAACCCGTTTCAGGTCAACGGCGGTGTGCAATCCCGATTCGCTGACGACTCGGATATTTTTCCCTTGTAAGGTGTCGCGGCGATCGCCCAGTAATTCGCAGGTGGTTTGCAAATCCACAGAGAAATCTTCTAAATTGCGATTGTTGATGCCGATTAGGGTTGCGCCCTCCAGAGCGATCGCCCGATCGAGTTCTTCTCGGGTATGCACTTCAATTAAGGGCGTCACTCCCAATGTATTGGCAATTTTGATAAAATACTGCAAATCCTTATCCGAGAGAACCGCAGCAATCAGCAAAATTGCATCGGCACCCTTGATGCGCGCCAGATAAATTTGATAGGGATAAATGATGAAATCTTTACATAATAAAGGTAACTCAACGGCGGCACGGACTTTTTCCAGGTAATCAAAACTGCCTTGAAAGAATTCTTTATCGGTAAGGACGGAAAGGCAACTCGCGCCTCCTTGCTGATAGGCTTTGGCGATTGCTTCCGGGTCGAAATCTTCGCGAATTACCCCTTTGGAGGGAGAGGCTTTTTTGATTTCCGCGATCGCCCCCGGTTTTTTCGGACTGGCTAATAACGCCCCGATAAAGTCGCGGGTTGCCGGTGCGCGTTGCAATTGCTTTTGCAGCTCGATCAGCGGCAAGCGATCGCGCATTTGCTGCACTTCTTCTTCTTTGTGCCAGACAATTTTTTCGAGAATATTTTGCGGTTCGCTACCGGGTAAATGCACCTGATAGCGCATGGACTGTACGGCAACGGCTGGGTTTGGAGGACGGCGGCGGATGTTTGGCATGGAATCAAACTCGGGGGTCAACGACAGCAAATTTTACTTGGTTTTCTTAGCATAATACATCATGATAAATGCGAGAAAAAGACCCCACCCTTTGAGGGTGCGGGGCTTTTTCTCTAGATTTTTGCCCGATTCAATTACACTGTGGCAGCGCGTTTGTAGGCTTCGTCAAGCACTTCAGAAAGCGTCGGGTGAGTGTGAACGCTAAAGGCCAACTCGTTCACTGATTGACGATTGGCAATGGCATTTGCCGCTTCTTGAATCAAATCGGCGGCATGATAGCCGAGGATATGAACCCCGAGGATTTCGCCATTATCTTTGCGGTAAATCACTTTAGCAATGCCATCGGTTTCGCCTTCAGCGATCGCCTTAGAATTGCCTTTAAAATAGGTCCGAACCGAAGCCACTTCAAAGCCTTCTGATTCCCCGAGTTCTTTAGCAGCCGGTTCGGTTAAGCCGACAAAACTAATTTCGGGATGGGTAAACGCAGCGGCGGGGATACTGCGATAATCCACCGTGCGATCGCGCCCGCAAATATTTTCCACCGCTACAATCCCTTGTGCGGATGCGGCGTGGGCTAACATCATTTTGCCCATTGCATCGCCGATCGCCCAAACGTGGGGTACCGGTTCTAGGTTGGCTAACAATTGCAAGCGATCGTTCACCTGCAAGAAACCGCGCCGATCGGTTTCGGAACCCACCCTATCTAAACCGAGGTTTTTCGTCGCCGGAATCCGCCCCGTCGCCACCAAACAGGCATCGACTTCGAGCACTTCCACCACTTCTTTGGTTTTCGGATCTGCCAATTCGATAATCACCGGAGAACCCGGGGTGACTTTTTGCGCCAACAGACCCACTTTGGTTTCGATATCGCGCGGGGAAATCAGCGATCGCTGGGCCAGTTTGGCAATATCCGGGTCAAAGGTAGGCATCAAGCGATCCAAGGCTTCGATCATGGTAATTTCGCACCCGAGGGCGGTGTAAATATCGGCAAATTCCAACCCGATATAACCGCTACCGATAATGGCAATCCATTGGGGCAACCATTCTAATTTCAGGGCGCGATCGCTGGTGAATACCGTCTTATCGTCGATTTCGATACCGGAAGGCACCCAAGGCACGGATCCGGGGGCTAGAATAATATCTTTGGCGGTGATGGTTTTCTCGCCCTCGCTGGTTTCCACCACCACTTTTTGATTGCCCGCCAACTTGCCCCATCCGTTCAATACATCTACTTTGAGGCGTTTGAGGCTATTGGTCAAGTCGCCGCGCAGTTTAGAGACGGTTTTATCGGCGTGGTCCGCAATGGTTTGGCGATCGAACGACACATCCCCCAATTGAATTCCAAGGGTTTTTAAATGGTGAGTATCGCGCAATTCTCGCACTCGCCCAGATGCCGCCAGCAGCGCTTTCGAGGGAATGCAACCGCGATTGACGCAGGTGCCCCCCATGTCGGATGCTTCGATAATGGCAGTTTTTAGTCCGCAGTTAACGGCGTGCAATGCGGCCCCATGTCCGCCGACTCCCGCACCGATGATGACTAAATCGTAATCAAATCCTTCACTCACAATCCTTTCTCCTCTTACTCTGTTTTTATTGTTCAATGAAACCGGATTTCTCGCAATCCCTTTCTCTTCTTCTCGGTGCTTTTTCTTCTGGCTTTCTCGTTGGGAATGCCTCGGCTGAGGTTCTGCCTCCCCTCAACCCTTGCCCCAATTTTCTCTAATAGTTCTCCTGTTCTCTTTTCTTTTTCGCGTTTTTTTCGCGTTTCCAGTATCAGTCTGGGAAGGAGTTAGGGAGTTCATTAATGTTAATTTTTTCCTCCATTTAAGAAACCTGCATTACCTTGGATTCCATCGTTCCCGGGCACCAAGTTTGCAAGACGCGACCGACAATTTCGCGTCCGAACCAGGGAGTATTCGTGGCGAGGGATTGGAGATTTCCCGGTTTCAAGGACCATCCTTGTAAGGGGTCGAACAGGAGCATTTCTGCCGAGTTGCCCGGAGAGAGAGAAGGGGGAGTTTGCTGTAGGCAAATGGCGGGGTTTGTACTTAAGGCGCGCCATAGTTCCAAAGCGGATAATTTACCGGATTCAACTAAATTTTGCCATAACAAAGGCAGAGCGAATTCGAGACCGATCGCCCCAGGAGGTGCTTGGGCGAACGCCACGGTTTTTTCTTCATAGGTGTAGGGGGTATGGTCGATCGCGATCGCATCGATTGCCCCATCGCGCACTCCTTGAATCAACGCCTGTTGGTCTTCCGGATTGCCCAATGGCGGTGCGAGATGAAAACTCGGATCGTAGGGAATAAAATCTGCCGTACCGCCAATACTCTCGGTATTGAGCAGCAAATGCATCCAAGTGGTACTGGCGGTAATGGGATATCCGCGCGATTTAGCCTCGCGAATCAGGTCCACACTGCGCCTGGTTGAAACCCGCATCAGATGAACCGGGGTAGAGATCGCGCCGACGAGTTCCAGAATTGCCGCGATCGCCGCCGTTTCGGAATACCCGGGATTTCCGGGCAAACCCAAGCGAATCGAGGCATTTCCTTCTCGGGCCACCCCTACGCCTGCCAATTGACGGGAACAGGGCCACAAAGCGATCGGCAGGTTTAACGGTTGCAAGTATTCCAAAATCCGCCGCAACAGGGTCAAATTTTCCAGGGGATAACCATCAGCAAACCCTACCACGGGGGCGATCGCCAGATCTGCCACCTCGGTCATCTGTTCTCCTTGCACCCCCAGGGTCAGGGCACCCCAGAACTGTAGCTTTGGCAACCCATAGGGCGGCGTAGTGGGCGGCGCAAGCAACTGACGCTTGCGAATCACTTCTTCTGCTTTGTGCTGCAACAGAGACAATCCCGCCCGGTTATCCACTGGTGGGGTAGTATCGGGCAGAATAGCGATCCGGGTAAATCCACCCGCCCCCCCGGCTTCCATCAGAGAAAGCAGGGTTTCGCGCTCTTCAAATCCCGGTTCCCCGCTATGACTGTACAGATCCACCAATCCCGGACCTAATACCAATCCCTGACCCTGGCGCACCTGCGCCTCCTCGGGACAATCAGAGATTTCCGGGGCAATTTGCGCGATCGTGCCATCGGCGACGAACACATCCGCCGTTTCATTGCGACCCGATACCGGATCGAGAACCCGAACTTTTTGCAGTAATGTACTCACAGACTCGGTGTTAAAACGCTCAACTGACAAGACTTGAATCGGGCGATCGCGGGCCACCCTGCCACCCTGAAACACCCTGGAGGCGGTTATAATGCCCCCGCCGCTGTGGTATCCAAAACGCTACCGAAGTGGGTGGTAATATTGCTCGCCGACAGCACCGGCGGACCGTCTGGGCCATTGGGATAATCGATCGTCGTTATCGCGCCATTCCCTTGCTTAAAGCACCAGAAATACGCCGGTCCGAGGCCGAACAGATGGCACAAAATCGCCTTATTAATCGCATCGTGACCCACCACCATGCCGGTACTTCCCCCTGGGGCAGAGGCCACAATTTCCCGCCACGCGGCGATGCAGCGGTCCCACACCTGTTGCAAATTCTCCCCTTCCGGCATTTGCACGGTTTCTGGGGCTTCTTTCCACTCTTTTAACATCCCCGGGAATTCCCGTTCGATATCCGACTCAAACTTGCCTTCCCACAATCCGTGACTGATTTCTCGCAGTCCGTCGTGCAGTTTGAGTTCCACATGGGGATGATGTTGTAGAATTATTTCGCCAGTTTCTTTCGGGCGCAACATGGAACTGCTGACGGCAAAATCTATCTGCACGTCTTTGAGATATTCTGCGGCTTTCGCCGATTGCGCTTTCCCATTCTCGTTGAGGGGAACGTCGATTTGTCCTTGAAAGCGCTGCTGTCGGTTCCATTCGGTTTCCCCGTGGCGCACCAAAATCAAACGCGGGCCGCGATGTTCCGGTCTGCGGGTGGGAAGCACTTCTCCCACATGACTGGTGACGTTCATCGATTCTAACTGCACCGGCACTTTGCCTTTTGGCGGTTTGGGGGTGCTGAAGTTGAGGACGCTAATGGCGCAGTTGGACTGCTGAATGGAATGATAGTACGCCGGGGAAATGCCCAAGGCGGTACTGAGCAAACAGCGATTGATGCCGTTATGGGCGACCACGAGGACGGTTCCATCGGGGTGACGGGATAACAGTTCGTCCCAGAATTGACGCGCTTGTTCGTGTTCGGCTAAAACGGGGAAATGTTCGATCGCGCCGCTTTCTCCCTGGAGCATCATGCGAAACTCGTGGGGTCTTTCGTGCCAGCAGCGATAGTCTTCTGGAAATTTCTCCCGCACGTCGTCGCGCCGCTTCCCTGCCCATAAGGGGAGGTCGATTTCCATTAATCGGTCGGTGGGTTGCACTGCTGCAGGTCTGGCGTCCTCGGGTAAGGCTGACCAGATGACTTCTGCGGTTTCGTTGGCCCGTTTCAGAGGACTGCAGTAAATCGCATCCAATCGGATACCGCTGAGGGTCGCCGCCACTTGCTTCGCCGTCACGCGACCCACATCGGTGATGACGGATTCATCCAGGCGACCTTGAATGCGACGCTGTTTATTATAGGTGCTTTGCCCATGTCGGACTAAGATAACGCGAGTGGTCAGGGTTCTATCCTCCAAACGAATATGGTGCGTCCCTCGCCTTTGAAGCCAAGGAGGGCTGGGTCAGGAGCATTTTACCATCAATGGTGCGAGAATTCTGTGGGGGGAGATTGCGTCTCAACTGTTCTGCCCCGCGCCGATGCAGCAGGGGGGTGCAAAGAATGCGGTAAAGTGACAGAGTTATGGGGAAATTGCCCCAACGGGTTGAAGAGTTGCCGTTCACAGGAGGGTGAGGGAGACCTGAAATGGAATTGAAGAAAACAGTTAAACGATTGGTTCTCGGGTTGCTGACGGTGCTGGTGGTGCTGCTGGTGGGCACGTCTTTGGTGCAGAGTTTCAACCAACCTCAGATTCAAAGTCGTCTGGAACTGTATCAAACGAATCTTTTCTTGCGGGGGAGTCAGTATGAACCGGAAGGTCCGCAGGATCCAATGGCAAAAGCAGGGGCGGCTTTGTTGGGGGAGGAACCTTATAAGGGGGCGATCGCCCAATACGAACAAGCGATCGCTTCTACTAAGCAAACTCTGCAGCGCACGCGCGATCGCCTGGACTCTACGGTGGTTGTGGCTCCCCCACAGCCTCAATTCCCTACTCCGCCGCTGGTGGAAGGCTCTCAAGCCACCCGCCAACAACAACAGCAGCTTAACGCCCAAATTGACAAACTGCAATCTTTGCGCGATGAGTTGCGCTTGCAATTGGGCATTCTATCAGCACAGCAAGCTGAAGTGACGCGCGCTCGCCAAATCTGGACGCAGTTCACTGAAGTGCCGAATCCGAATCAACAACCGATCGCGAAAACGGCCCGGGTCTTGTTAGGATTGTGGCAAGATAATCCGCGCGTTCTGCGGGATGCGGATGAACTCATTCAGGCCAATTTAGACGGGTGGTTCCGCGATCGCGCTCTGGAAAAACTCTACCGGGTTCAAAATCGCGATCGCGCTCTGGCACAACTCAGCGCCCGGGAACAACAAATTGCAGAAGAAGCGTTGTTGAAGTTAACTCTGATTAGTGGGCTTCCCGGATTGGGGGTCTTACTTGGGGTGGCACTGTTACTCTTTGTCCTCGCACAACGGGTGCTGAAAGGGAAGGAGTCTCTCTTGGCACAAAATGGCGATCGCGATTGGGACGCGCCTTGGGATTGGGAAATGATTTGGCAAGTGTTTGTGGTCGGCTTTTTCTTTGTCGCCCAAATTCTCGTTCCTTTGCTGATTGCGGCGATCGGGATTAAATCCGCTACTTTGGCAGTGCGCGAGCGGGCTTTCTATATTTTATTCACCTATATCCTCCTGGCAAGCGGTGGCTTAGGGGTGTTGTTTTTCTCGATTAAATCGTTTTTCCCCTTAGGGGAAGAGTGGTTTCGCATCCAGTGGCGCGATAAGTGGTTCCTCTGGGGAATCGGCGGCTATGTGGCGGCGCTTCCCTTGGTGATTTTAGTCTCGTTAATCAACCAACAAATTTGGCAGGGGCGCGGCGGAAGTAACCCCATTCTTCCCATTGCTCTCTCGGGTCAAGATAATGTGGCATTGGTGATATTTTTCATCACCGCCTCGGTGGCGGCTCCCGTTTTTGAGGAAATTATGTTCCGGGGATTTTTGCTGCCGTCTCTCACGCGATATACCTCCGTTTGGGGGGCGATCGCCGCCAGTAGTGCCTTGTTCGCTCTGGCACATTTGAATCTCTCGGAAGTGCTACCTTTGGCTACTTTAGGGGTGGTGTTGGGAGTGGTTTATACGCGATCGCGCAATCTCCTCGCCCCTATCCTCCTCCACAGTCTCTGGAATAGCGGCACTCTCCTGAGTCTGTTTATCCTCGGTAGTGGCACCAATTGACTCCTCCCCAGCAGCATTGACTCGTTCCCCCCCCCGGGGGGAACGACAGTCCAGATGCTCCGCCTCCCCCCCCCAGTAAATATACCTGCATCATTTGCACCCGGGCTTATCTTAAAAAAAGTTGAAGTTTTCCCGGAGTCTGAAGAATCTCGGATAAGTTGGGCGTAACTCGGATGAGACTGCACCCAACTTGGGAGTTATTTATCGGCAGCACAATCTACTGAACTTTTTCAGGTAAAAATTTTCTGGCGGTTGATTGCCCAGGTCGAAACCTTGGCAACTCCATAAAACAGTCGCCTACTTTTTCGCATTTAACCCGGCATTTTATCTACCATTTTTTACGCTAACAAATTTTCCCAAAAAAAACAATCAAACAAGGAGAAAGATACCCATGAATCGTCCCACTGGTGTAACCATTATTGCCATTTTGCAGTTTATTGGCGCTATTTTCACCATTCTCGGTAGCCTATTTGCCCTCATCGGTGGCGGCATCGTGACCACTGTGGGAGTAGGGGGTAGTAGTCCCGAAGCGGCGGCGGCGGGAGGCATCATCATGTTTTTCTCAGTTTTCATGCTGGTTCTGGGGATTATTTCTATCGTTTTGGCCCTTGGTTTGTGGCAACTGAAAGACTGGGCTTGGATGGCAACGTTAGTTCTCCAAGGAATCACAATTGCCATACAAGTTTTACAATTAGTGTTAGGAAAAGCGCCTAATTTTCTCAGTCTTGCCTTTGCAGTGGTGATTGTGATTTACCTGATGCGTCCCGAGGTCAAACAGGCATTTGGCAGGTAGGGAATGCCGACTTTTTGAAGGCGAATGCTTGCCAAAAATCGAAGGAGTTTGAGGAGGAGAAGGGCGATTCGCGGGGAAAATCCAATTTCCCAAACCCGCAAGACTCACAACTAACTGGGGATGGGCGAAGCAGATTGAGGCAATTTGCCGTTAACTCATCGAAATATAGCGGGTGGGTTCGATTCTACAGATTGGGTGCGTAACTCCTGGGTTTTTTACCGCCACATTGCCTACACTACAATGAATGACAGACGCCTAGAGCGGTAAGATTGCCTGCAATTTTTCTCGCCTAGGTTGCCGTTTTACAATCTTTCTTTGCCTATGCAAGTGTCATCAAAAACCACAATCGTCAGCGCTGAACCAGCGATCGCCAGCATCACCCTGGATGTGGGCGGTATGAAATGTGCGGGTTGCGTCAAAGCAGTGGAACGACAACTGACCCAACAACCCGGAGTCTTGGCGGCGCGGGTGAATCTCGCCACGGAAGTCGCCGCCGTGGAATACGAACCGGAAAACATCGCACCGGCACAACTGGCAGAAAAGCTCACCGCCGCCGGATTTCCCACAGAAGCGCGATCGCTGCAAAGCGGAGAAGACCCCTTCCGCAAACAGCGCGATCGCCAGCGCCAAGAAATCCGCCAGCAGATTTGGCGTCTCGCCATTGCCGCTATCTTAATCCTGCTCTCGGGAGTCGGACATTTGGGCAACCTGGGCATCTTGAGCCAAATCGAGTTCCACTGGGCGTTAGCCACCATTGCCCTCCTCGTTCCCGCCCGTTCGATTTTAATCGATGGTTGGCGCGGGTTATGGCATGGGGCACCGAATATGAACACCCTGGTGGGATTGGGTTCTGTGAGTGCCTATCTCGCTAGCTGCGTGGCGCTGCTGTTTCCCGAACTCGGGTGGGAATGCTTCTTCGACGAACCGGTGATGCTGCTGGGGTTTATCCTCCTGGGCCGCACTCTGGAACAACTGGCGCGCCAACGCGCTGCAGCGTCTTTACAAGCGTTGGTTGCCCTCAAACCCGCCACGGCGCATGTGTTGCCCAATTCCCTGGAGGAAGACAACGCCGCCCATCACCCGCCGATTGACATTCCCTGCGATCGCGTCAAAGTGGGGGAACATTTGCAGGTGCTTCCTGGGGAAAAAATCCCGGTGGATGGGGAACTCGTCACCGGTACCACGACGGTGGATGAGTCGATGCTCACCGGGGAGGCGATCGCGATCGCCAAACAACCAGGGGATACCCTGACGGGGGGCACCTTGAATCAATCGGGGGCGATCGCCATGCGCGCCACCCGCACCGGATCCGATACCACCCTGGCGCATATCATTGCCTTAGTGGAAGAGGCACAAACCCGCAAAGCGCCGGTGCAACAGTTGGCGGATACGGTAGCGGGCTATTTTACCTATGGGGTCATTACCATTGCGACCCTGACGTTCCTGTTTTGGTACTTCGCCGGTACGCAAATTTGGCCGCAAGTGCTTCTCCCCGGGATGCATCTGGGGGCGACACCGTTACATGGGATGGCGCAAGGGAATTCGCCGATATTGCTGAGTTTGAAATTGGCGATCGCGGTGTTAGTGATTGCCTGTCCCTGTTCCCTCGGTTTGGCAACTCCTACGGCGCTGTTGGTAGGCACCGGCTTGGGGGCGCAAAAGGGTCTGCTGATTCGCGGTGGCGATATCCTGGAACGTGTGGCGCAACTCGATACGGTGATTTTTGATAAAACCGGTACCCTGACTACGGGACATCCGCAAGTCACCGATTGCATCTCGGCGGTGGATTCGGGTGTGGATTCGGGTTCGGACTCTTCCTTGCTGCAAATTGCCGCTACGGTGGAAACCGGGGCGAAACATCCCCTGGCGGAAGCAATTGTCCGCGCCGCGCAGGAAAGTGGGGTGGAGTTGCTTGCGGGAGAGGCGTTTCATACCGCACCGGGATTGGGGGTTTCGGCGGTGGTGGATGGCGCTATGGTGGCGATCGGCACTGAAAAATGGATGGCGCAGCATGGAGTAACGCTCTCGCCGGATTGGATATCGCGCGGGATGGACCTGGCGCAGTCGGGCAAAACCTTGGTTTATGTGGCGCGGGAGAAGGAGTTGCTCGGATTAATTGCGGCGCGCGATCGCTTGCGCGAGGATGCGAAAGCGACGGTTAACCACTGTCGGGAAATGGGGTTGCGCGTGATGCTGGTGACGGGCGATCGCGCTGATGTGGCAAGGGCGATCGGGGAATCCCTGGGCCTGTCTGAGGCGGATGTGTTCTCTCAGGTTCTCCCTGCAGGAAAAGCAGAGGCAATTGCTCAGTTACAAGCGCGAGGACAGCGCGTGGCAATGGTGGGGGATGGGATTAATGATGCCCCCGCCCTCGCCCAAGCAAATGTGGGGATGAGTCTGCATGGGGGCACCGATGTGGCGGTGGAAACGGCGGGAATTGTCTTGATGCGCGATTCTCTGATGGATGTGGTGCAGGCGATCGCTCTGAGTCGCGCCACGTTTCGCAAAATTCGCCAAAACCTATTCTGGGCGTTTGCTTACAATACTTTGGGCATCCCGGTGGCGGCGGGCCTGTTGCTCCCAGTGTGGGGCGTGATTCTCAACCCCGCAGCGGCGGGCGCTTTGATGGCGTTTAGTTCGGTGAGTGTAGTCACCAATTCCCTACTGTTGCGCCGTCATCGCTTTGCCAGTCTGAAAAGTCCCGCACCCTAACACCACCCTCACGGGTAGGGTGGGCAACTCGTTGCCCACCCTCCAGTTTTAACTCAATTCTTAACTTCTTATTTCTTAATTCTGAATCTTTCTAGCTGACAGCGGTTTCGAGCAATTGCCAATATCGATTTTCCGCGATCGCTTCCGATAAAAAGTCGAACACTTGCCGACAGTGGTTCTCAAAATGCAGGGGCAATTCTTCGTTTTTCATCACCAAATTCATCCGCACTTCATCTTCCACGTTAGCGGGTTTGTCGATTAAAAATTCAACGGTGACTAATTTGCCAAACGGAATTTGTCCGGGGACTTCTCGTGCCATGATATAGTCTCCCGTATCGTATATAATATCCAGATTGCAAGCCTCTATTAATTCCAGCAGCAATGGCCGGAAATCTTCTAGAGGCACGGCGACGATAAATAAGCCTGTGTAGCGAGCCATAGACAATTAGGGACGAGCGACAAAATGATTTTCTCATCATACCGAACAACCAAGGGTTATTCGGGATTGCAATGAATCTTGAAACGGTGGCGCAGCAGTCCCCTGCTTCGCCTCAGTCGGCTTTCTCAATTGGTTCTCGTTGCACCGAGAGGCTTATCTCCCGCCGCATTAAGTTCAGTTTAGCTCCTAGGGGCTAAATTTTAAAAGCCGGATTGCGTGATTCTACGGAGATGTTAAATGCTTTTTTCGATTTGGTCAACCCCTCCGGGGAATTTTCTCAGGAAACCCTGAAGCCGGCGGAAGTTAACGGAATTGAAGCGGCAATTTTCCAGGGGCGATCGCGGCAGTTTTGCAGAAAAACCGGAAAAACAAATCGGGGAATTTTAGGTTCCCCGCAACGCCGTTTTACCTCAGTTTTTGACCTGGAAAATCCAGGTGGGCACCGTGGCCTTAGCTTTAAGTTTCCGGGTTCCCGCACCTACGTCACTCAACGTGCTTCGGTACGAGCCGGTCTACTGCCACTAGACTCTACGGTTCCCTTATATAACAAGGCATAGATCACAAAACAATATTGGCAGTCACCAACGTTGCAGTGGAACCAATTTCTATTGTAATCGCTTTAGCTCAAATGACAAGGGGGTAGGCGAAATTTTTTCTCAATTCGCGGCGGAATACCAGATTTTTTCCAGGGTCTGCGCCTTGGCTAATCCCTCTTCGTACAAGCTTTTCCCGGATTTTCCCTCCAGGATGGCGGTGACGTGCCCTAATTTGCGCCCCACACGCGATTCGGTTTTGCCATACCAGTAAACCTGGGCGTTGGGTACCTGGGCCATCTGCTGGCGTTGGGCGCGATAATCGTCCTGGGAATGCTCGAACCCGAGTAAATTGACCATCACGGCACCTGCGGCGATAAAATTGGGGTCGCCTAAGGGCAAGTCGCAAACGGCGCGCAGGTGCATCTCGAATTGCGAGGTGTGGCACGCATCAATGGTCAAATGCCCGGAGTTGTGGGTGCGCGGGGCGATTTCGTTCACTAAGACTTTGCCCTCGGCGCTGAGAAATAGTTCGATCCCGAAGATGCCTACTGCATCCAAGCTTTCTAGCAGTTTGCGGGCGATCGCGTTAATTTCTGCCCCTACCTGCGGATCCAACTGCGCGGGGGCGAGCACTCGGCGACAGACTTGCTGTTCCTGTTGCGTCTCGACAATGGGATAAATGGCAATTTCTCCGCTTGGGTTGCGCGCCGCCATCACCGCCAATTCTCGCTCAAAAGGCACGAATTCTTCCAGCAATACCGTGGGGCGTCCCCAGCGATCCCAGGTGGCTTCATGGGTCTCGCGATCGCGCAAAATTACTGTCCCTTGCCCATCATATCCGTGACGCCGCGCTTTCATCACCACCGGCCAGTTTTGCAGCAGGGCCGTGGTTTCCTCCCGAGGATGAGACCCGATAAGCTGGGGTTCCCTCGCTTCCCCGCCCCACTCCATAAATTCGGGAACCGGTAAGCCAATCTCGCGCAAGTAACGCCGCTGGTGGTACTTATCTAACAATGGCTTCAATACCGACAACCGAGGGCGAAAGCAGACGCCCTGCTTTTCTAGTTCTAATAATGCCTCGAGGTTGACAAATTCGTTCTCAAAGGTAATCGCATCGCACTCTTTTGCCAGTTGGCGGGTGGCTTCTACATCGTCGATCGCCCCCAATATCAACGCCGCCGCTTTATCCGCCGCCGGATCCGTTGCGTTTGGGGTTTGGATCGCCAATTCAATTCCTAGCTTATCGGCGGCGCTTGCCATCATCCATGCTAACTGTCCGCCGCCTATTACACCCACCCGCTTTATTGTCTTCGTTCGCTCCATGAGTTTCTTGCTCTCGATTTTACGGGGATCGGCGATCGCCTACGATTGAGTAGGTCGTCAAAATCAGCACGCACGGGCGCTCTGAGTGAAGGGTTTTAGGTCGGCAGTAAACACCCGACGCACGCTTTTTTATAACCGCTTTCTCCCCAATTGTTTATTCTACCATACCATTAAAATTATTCTTGCAATGTTTCGGATTGTTAAGGAATTCTCACCGAGGATTTGGGGTCAGCGCTACTTTTCTCTTGTCCGAAGCCATTTTGCTGCCTAAACCGATAGGCATATTCCTCATCATTGGCTAGGGAAACAAGTGAAATAAACTGCAAAAATGGCGGTCGGTGCGATCGCCATTTTTGCAGCACAATCCAATCTTGGATAAGAAGCACCCTGGAAAGGATCCGAACTGACTGCCATAATTGTAACAGGAAATTTATCTCGGGGGGAGTTAATTTAAAAGCGATCGCAGAATTTTTTTGAATTATCCGGCGGCTATTTTGCCCCAGGGTGCTGACAGCGTTGCCAATAAATCTGCGCCACGCGATCGCCGGGATTTTGACGCAAGCATTCTGCAAATCGTTGTGCGGCTTCCCCATAGTTTTGCTGGTTAAATAAAGATAACCCGGTGGCAAACATATCTAACGTCGCCTGTTTCGCGTCGCGCAAGTGCGGCAAATCTCCATCGCAGACTTCATATACCGTAACCCGTTGCGATTTTCCCTTGACTTGCACCGTATCGATTTGGCGAATAATATAGCGATCGCGATTTTCTAAGCGCAAGAATGTTTGGTGGGAAATCAATAAAGCCACCCCATAGTTTTTCGTCAATCCTTCCAAGCGCGAGGCTAAATTTACCGCATCGCTAATCACCGTACTATTCATCCGGTTATATCCGCCCACGGTCCCCAGCATTAAAGTTCCGGTATTGATGCCGATCCCGATTTGAATCGGTTCGTAGTGACAATTTGCCCGATGTTGGTTGTATTCTCGCAGTCGGTTTAACATTTCAATTCCCGCTACCACCGCATCATATCATATCCGGTGAAATAGCCGTAAAAAGAATAAGTCCACGAAGGTGGACTTTGCCTGTGT
>NZ_JAJENT010000259.1:0-805 GCF_035615515.1 Phormidium sp. CCY1219 | reverse complement strand
TCCAGGAGCGCCACCCCTGCCTCCATTACCCCCGCCTCCCGAGGCCAACAATCCACAAGTGCCGGTACCCGCACCAGGGTCTCCAGGATCGCCACCCCCAACTCCACCACCGCCTCCCGAGGCCAACAATCCACAAGTGCCGGTACCCGCACTAGGGTCTCCAGGATCGCCACCCCCAACTCCACCACCGCCTCCCGAGGCCAACAATCCACAAGTGCCGGCACCGGGAGCGACTTCTGGACCAACTATACCTGTACCGCCATCGCCTTCCGATAATTTCGACGATGACGATAACGATAATGATCGAGCGACTGAAGATGAAATCCTCAGACCCTCTCAATTGATTCAGAATTATCAACTGACTTTAGAGTCAATCGATAGTAGAGAGTTTGTTGATTTGACTGCCAGTACAAGTTCCGATCGCATTTTTACTAATGGATTAGAATCCAAACCTCCCGATGTATTGTTTGGCGATGCTTTTGTCAGCCATGAGGGAAACATTTTGGGGACGACTAGCTCCCTAGAAAAACCGAATTATGGCAGTGATTTAACGTTGATATAATTTCTGTTCTGTCAACCTTGTCCTTCTTTGCCTGACCCTCGCTGCCGCGCGATCGGTCATTTGACCGTAGGTCTCACCTTGCCTGGTGCCCCGCAGGATAGCTTCTTGCAGAGCTAAGTAGGGTGGGCATTGCCCACCCTACCCCTAAAGCCCACCCTACCCTTACTTTATAGGAGAAATTCCCAATGGCTGTTAATTTATTCGATGCCAATTTCTACCGTGCTTTCAATCCAGATTTAGCTG
>NZ_JAJENT010000258.1:0-23415 GCF_035615515.1 Phormidium sp. CCY1219 | reverse complement strand
GAGCCGGATGAGGTGAAAGTCTCAAGTCCGGTTCTGAAGACGAGTAGTTCTGGTGACGGAATTGCTTAGTTTAACAGAACGAGCGGCGGAGGTGATTGGCGGGGATGGAGTGGCAGCTCCGTTAATGACGAGCGATCGCATCCGCAAGGATAGCAGCTTGGATCCAGCGCGGCAGCAGTTGGCTCAAAATCTGGTGGGTTTGCAAACCGAAAAGGAACGATTGCGGCAACAACTCAATTTGTTGGTGAAGCGAGAACGGGAACTGAGCGAGCAATTTAAAACCCTACCGAATAAGCAGAAAGAACTGGCGCGACTGGCGCAGCAGGTGCAGCTCCACCAAGGACTTTACAATAAGATGCAAGGAGCTTTAGCCGATGCAAAAGCGGCAGAAGCGGAAACAGTGAGCAGTTTGAACGTAGCAAACGAGCCATACGTGAGCAAAAATGAGGTAGAAGGGAATTCCCCGATTGTAGTATTTATCCTTGGCGGGATTGTCGGGATATTGGTGGGGAATGCCGTGATTTTCGTGCTGTCCTTGCTCGAAGGCAAGTGCTACACCAAAGAGGAAGTGCAGAATGCATTGCAGCAACAAGAGCTGCGAATTCTGGGCATTTTGCCCCAGGTGTATCCGTTTGAATTCGAGGAGGTTCGAGACCTGCCGGTGATTGTGGATCCCGATTCCCCCTATCTGGAGTTTTACGAGAAGTTCCGCACGAATCTGTTGCGGGTGGGAGAGAAGCCGCCCAAGGTGTTGTTGATGAGCAGTGTGGCACCGAAAGAGGGCAAGACGTTTTGTGCGTATAATTTAGCGATCGCCGCCGCCCGTGCGGGTAAGCGGACATTGCTGATCGAAACCGACCTGCGATCGCCCACAAAAGCTAGTGCCCTCAACGTCACCCTCGATCCGGAGACCCACCTCGAACCCCTGAGCTATTACGGGCAGCTCAACCAGTGCATTCGCCTCGTACCGGAAGTGGAAAATCTCTATATCGTCCCCAGTCCCGGCCCGGTGCGAAACAGCGCCGCCCTGCTCGAATCCTACGAAGTGCAACAACTCCTCAAAGATGCCCGGGTGCGCTTTGATATGGTCATCTTGGACTCCCCGGCATTAAATGTCTGTAACGATGCGTTCTTGCTCGAACCGTTCAGTGATGGCATGGTAATGGTCACGCGACCCCTGGTGACCGAACCGGGGATGTTAACCGAGTATGTGGAACCGCTGACGGAATCGGAAACGGTGCAACTGTTGGGTGCGGTGGTGAATGGAGCCGATATCCCGGTGCAGTTTCCCGAGATATCTGGGATGCAAGATTCCTTCAATCTTCCCCAAGCGTCGGACGCCCCTCGCCCCTCCCTGGAACCAACGGACGCCGCCCATCATGCCCAGTTGCCGACTCTACCCCGTCGGTAACTGCCTTCCAGTGGGTTTCCTTGTGGGTTAGCGCCGGGAACGGGAGGAAAATAGTCCGAGCAACGGACCTAGAATCGCTCCAAATACAAATCCCCCGGCGTGCGCCCAGTAGGCAATCCCACCATTTTCCATGCCGATATTGCTGGGTTGAGCCAAACCGGCAATCCCGTAAAAGGCTTGCTGCACAAACCAGAATCCGAGAAAGACAAAGGCGGGAAGGCGGACGAAGAAGCCATAGAAAATCGGAATCAGGGTGAGGATTTCGGCTTTGGGATAGCGGAGGATATAAGCGCCCATCACGCCGGCGATCGCTCCGGAAGCGCCCAAGGAGGGAATGCTCGAACTCATGGAAAAGCCCCACTGGGCTAATGCCGCTAATGCCCCACAGGCCAGGTAAAAAACCAGGTATTTTACATGCCCCAAGCAGTCTTCGACGTTATTGCCAAAAATCCATAAAAACAGCATATTCCCGCCGAGGTGCAACCAACCGCCGTGCAAAAATTGCGAGCTAAAGAGGGTAATCCATTCCGGTACCGGGTCGCCGACAGATTCCCCTTGCAAGCTGGCACTCAACTCTTGCGGCACCACCGCCCAGAGGTCAAAGAACCGATCCAACTGTCCTTGCTGCTGCACGAACAATTCGAGGAGAAAAATCGTGATGTTGACCACGATTAGGCCATAGGTCACGTATGGGGTGATTTGGGTTGGATTGTTATCGCGTAAGGGAACCAAGGATTTTATGCTTTTACACTATCCACACATTTTAGATCGAGTTGGGATTTGACGGGGGCGATGCAAATTTGATGTGGTTTTATCCCTCTCCGTCGCCTTGCAGGTGAAGGTTGAGATATATAGCACAAAAACTTGCTTTTTGTCCAAAATTGTAATAAATCTTTACTAAAATGGGGAGGTGATTAGAAAACCTCTCTGCAGAGTGCAGAGAGGTTAAAGATTCAGCACAGAATCGTTTTATGCCAGTGGATGGAGTAGGCTTTCAGTGGTGCGGTTGGCACACAGCTTCCATCTACCAGCCTTTTTCGGCTTGTTCGAGAACATAGGTAGCGACATCCTCGATTTGCTCGTCACTCAGACGACCGCTAAACATGGGCATGGCGCTTTTGCCGTTTTTCACCTGATAGGTAATGGCTTCGATAGAGTTCATGTTGTACTGCTCTAGGGCTTCTTTCTTCAGGGTTTTGTTCGCCATAATCACGTTACCGCCGCCCATGTGGCAAGCTGCACAGTTAGCGCTAAAAATTTGGGCACCTTTAGCAGCATCGCCAGCCAAAGCCGGAGGTGCAAAGGAAACCGCGAACAGGGCGATCGCTAACAGGACGATAGATAGCAGTTTCTTCAAAGTCGTTCTCCTCTACTCAACATTCGTAAGGTTTCGGTCAAACTGTATTTTATCCCGCTTCGTTCACACAAAACGCGATTTTCTTTCTCTCCAATCCCCAATCCTGGCATTGACTTCGGCAGGATTTTATGATACTTACCGCCTGAATCGAGACGGGGAAGGAGGATAGCGATCGCCCCCGAAGCAATTTCGGTGAGAATTCACAGGGGTGAGGCGATCGCCTCGGGAAAAGCCGGGGCCTGCTTGAGGAAAAGAGCCAGCCCTCAGCTCATCGGAACTCACAGAGCGGCAATTCTCCCGCAGACAGATGAGTGCATGACCCCGGCGAATCTTCTAGTGTGAAAACCCAACCCCCAGGTTTATGGGGCTTCCCCCAAGAAACAAGCACAATTGCCCGGTGGGATGAGGCAGTTAATCTAAAGAGGGAACTTCAAAAACACTTTTATGAATAATGTTTGTTGATTCTCTTAGACAAGCTATCGATGGTGAACCCATCACCACCACAGCGGATACTCCCTTGTCCGAAGCGATCGCGCTGATGAGTCGAGGGCGGTCTAGTTGCGTCTTGGTGGTCGATCGCCCGCCTTCCGGGGAAAATAAAACCTGTCGCCTGCTCGGGATTTGGACGGAACGGGATGTAGTTCGCCGGATTGCCTCGGCGAAGGAATTCCAGGGCGTGACGATTGGCGAAGTAATGACAACCAATGTCATCACCCTGCAAGACTCCCCCGGGGAAGAACGAGATATTGTCACTGCTCTGAGTTTGTTTCGTCAGCATCGCATTCGCCATCTGCCGGTACTCGACATGCAAGGTCAATTCTTAGGGATTATTACCCATCAAAGCATCCGTGGTGTCTTGAAGCCGATTGACTTTATGCGACTCAGACGAGTGATAGAAGTGATGAACCCGCGAGTTATTCACGCCCCCCGTCAGACGAGCGTACTTCACCTGGCTAAACTGATGGCACTCTATAACGTTAGCTGCGTGACGATCGCCGAACACCATAACAGTAAACTCCTCCCACCGTCTCAGAGTCCCTGGGGAGGATACTCGGCGGATAGCTGTCAGATCAAAGCCGTTAAACCGGTGGGCATTGTCACCGAACGGGATGTGGTGCAGTTTCGCAATTTAGAATTAGACCTGGAGGGGCTTTGTGCAGAAAAGGTAATGAGTACCCCTTTATTTCCGATTACCCCGGAAGCTTCCTTGTGGGAAGCGCATCAGCAGATGCAACGCCGACACGTGCAGCGCTTAGTGGTGACAGGTCCGGAAGGGGAACTAGCGGGGATTATCACCCAAACCAGCTTGCTGCAAGCATTAGATCCGATGGAGATGTATGCCGAGATTGAGGTCTTGCAACAACTGTTGCAACAGTCGGAATCGGAACGAGAGGCATTACTCAAGCAGCTTATCGCGCGCAATAAACTGCTGGAATCTCTGGCGCTAACCGATGCTCTCACCGGGTTGCCGAACCGACGGGCAATGGAGCAAGCAATGCCGCAAATGTTGCCACAGCCTGACGAGGTGGAGGAGGAGCGGTGGGAAGGCTATGTCTGCGTGTTTGCCATCGATGTGGATTATTTTAAGCGGGTTAACGATACCTACGGGCATTCCACGGGGGATTTAGTTTTGAAAGAAATAGCGGCTCGTTTACAAGAGACGGCTCGCTCGAATAGTTGGTTTTATCGCTATGGCGGGGAGGAATTTGTCTGCATTACCCCGGGAATCAGTCCGCAAACGGCGAGGGAGTACGGCGAATCGTTGAGAAGGGCGATCGCCTACAAACCCTTCAAAACCAGCGATCGTGTAGCAATTCCCGTGACGATTAGCATTGGCTGTGCGATCGCCAATCTTGCCAAGCAAAAAACTCAGCCCGACGAACAACTGCTCGACCCCCTGGTATTACTGGATCTGGCCGATCGCGCGTTATACCAAGCCAAAGGCGAGGGGCGCAATTGCCTGCGGATAGCACAGATAGCCGACAATTGCGCTCCTGACTCCCAGCCTCCTTTAGAATCTTTCGCTTAAAAAAACCGCTGATGGCTCTTTAATTCTTTTCAGGCTTGCATTGTCTATAAATCGAACTGTTGCGTTCCCCATCCCGGAGCTTTTTGAGCGGCTCTGAGAATAAACGCAGCCAGTTTGTTCACCTTCGCTCTCGGCATCCAACTGGAGGGAACTTCACGACACCAATAGGTTTCGTAGTTCCCGTCATAACTCATCGGATGGCGCAGATAGTCCACGATGCCATCCACCGTATCCCGGGGGGGCGTCGCTCCTTTGAGGTCTGCTAAAGACAGAGACACGCTCGGATCGGGTAAAGTTGAGCCGCCCACGTGACAATTGATGCAGTTTTCTTTAAACAACTGTTTCCCTTCATAAAGCTCTTGGGGAGAAAACATCTGGGTTTCTCCTTGCTGATTCATCGTTAAGGGAACCGGCTCTGACGCTTTTAAATATTGGGTGATGTATCGGTCTTCCACGGAGTCAGCTTGCGCGGGTAAAACGATGCTCATCAACCCAAAGCAGGTTACGAGTACCGTCACCAAACAGCGAAGCAGAAATTTTCGAGGCAGCATTAATCGTATATCCTTACTTTTTTTTATGTTCGATTGGGTGGGGGAAAGCTAGGCAATCGAATCGGACATCCGCTCGAGTCTTGTTCTCAGGGGGCAAGAGGCTTGCCCGGTTTCGAGCTGAGGCTCTCGGATCCAGTCTACCGCGAAGCCGATCGCGCGGCGATGGGTAATGGGTAATCAGCAATAGATCGAAGGAGGGCGCGAGTGCAAGCCACTCAACGCTCCAACGATCCATTACCTATTACCCATTACCTGACGAGGTGTCAGCTTGTCGCGTCAGTGGGTACGGATGCGACGGCACGGAGCTGGGGGAAAGCTTGCACCTGTGGTGCAAGATGATTAGCGATAGACTTTACCGCCACCCCATTGATTGCCCATAATCTTGGGTTGGAGGAGGATGTATCCGGCGATCGCGAACAGGTCATCCTCGGTCAGATTTCTCATTTCCGGGAAAATATCCGCGCTCTTGATGCTGGGGTGTAACTCAGAAATGTCAAACTCCCCATCATAAGTGGTGGGACTTTTCATGTAATCGATTAACCCTTCAATGCTATCTCGACGGGGAGTCGCTAAAGCCAACTCTTCCGGACCTAGACCTACGTTGGGATTGGTTTTGGTGATCCCGCCGGCATGACATTGGCTGCAAGTGTCAATAAACAAGCGTTTGCCTTGTTCTAGTTCTTTCACGCTCAGTACCACCATGTCTCCCTTGTCATTCAAGGGAAGGGTGCGGGTGGTTTCATCGAGTTCGACTGCAGCAGCACTCCCGACAAGTATTTGAATCGTGAAGAATACAGTGGCTACAACTAGCCAGATGCATCTTTTCAGCATGGTTTTCCTCAAAAAAGCAGATTTGGTATGACAACTCAACACAGCGAGGGCGAAATCTCCCCTCGGCATGACTCAGTATAAAGCTTGCTGAGGGCGAATCTTCCTGCTGGATGAGCTTTCGTGCGCGCCACTGGGAGCCGATCGCGGTGGCAATACCACGAACCCGAGGGCGGATAGGGCGATCGCCACCCCCCCGGTTTGGGGACGCTCGGATCCCATCGGCGATCGCCAATGGAGCGCACTGACCTGTTGCACGCCAATCATTATCGGTTGCTTTGCGAAAGCCCGCATCTGCGCGAGTCTTGCCGCTCAATTTGGCCAGGTATCGCTTAGGTTGACCCAGACTCGGAACTCTCGGTCCTGTGGGCGATAATTTGGCTGATAATTGCCTTGGCATCCTCTAAGGGCAGAGGCGTTTGGGGGCTTTTGTAGGCAATGGAGAGCCTTACGCACAACTGCAACACCTCCTCAACCGGGAGATGGTAGTCTTCGGCGATTTGCTCGATTGACAAGTCAGCAAAACCCATAATGATTGTCTGCTTTAGGTCAAGATTTAGCCATTTTCAATATCACTATCATGCCACTGCATGGCACTTTCTAAAAATCCCAATTTATCTTGGCGGTTTGCCTCGGCTGATAATTGCGATCGCGCGCTGCTGTTTTGGGCTTTTTTCCCCGGTTTCACCTGCGCTTTCCTTGACAAAGGCCGCTACAATTCGATGCAAATTAGGTATTTTTTACCTTTGACTTTTGCCCGGTTTTATGCTTTTCCAGGGTGCTGCGCGATCGCTTCGGTTGCAATGGAAGAAGCGATCGCGTCGGGCTTTTTATTCCCCTTCATTCTAGAGCGGTGGAACTGAGTTGCATATCGGCTAAGGGCATCCGGTGGGCGAGGGGAGATTGGGGCTGATGCAGGCAAATAAGCTGCGCTAAGGTTTTCTTAAGCTGGGTGCGCGGCACGATCGCATCGACGAATCCATGATCGAGCAAGTCTTCCGCTGATTGAAAATTCTCCGGTAGCTTTTCTCGCAGGGTTTGCTCGATCACTCGACGCCCCGCAAACCCAATGGTGGCTTTCGGTTCGGCTAAAATAATATCCCCTAACATGGCAAAGGATGCGGTGACGCCGCCTGTGGTGGGATGGGTGAGGATGGGTACGTAAAGCAGTTTCTCTTCTCGATGTCGCTCTAGTGCCCCGGAGATTTTTGCCATTTGCATTAAGCTGAGCATCCCTTCTTGCATTCTGGCTCCGCCGGAGGCACAGACGATCGCCAGGGGCAATCTTTCTCGGGTGGCTCTTTCTACCAAACGGGTGAGTTTTTCGCCAACGACGGATCCCATGCTGCCGCCCATGAACTGAAAGTCCATCACGCCTAGGGCAATGGGTAAGCCGTCGAGTTTCCCTAATCCGGTTTTTACGGCGTCGATACTGCCGGTTTTTTCTTGGTATTCGCGCAGGCGATCGCTGTAGGCTTTGCGATCGCGAAATTTTAGGGCATCCATCGGCTGTAGGCGATCGTCGATGGGGATCCAGGTGTCGCTATCGATGAGCTGTTTGATGCGTTCGCTACTGCTGACTCGCATGTGCTCGCCACATTCCAGACATACCATTTGATTTGCCTGGAGGTCTTTCGTATAGGTCAATACGCCACAAGCTACGCATTTTGTCCACAACCCATCGGCTATCTCCCGCTCTTGCCGCTCTCGGCTAATCGGACCTGATTTCCGGCGATTTGCAAACCAATCAAATAGAGACATGAAAACGCTTTATTCCTCTTTATTTAGCTAATGAACATCTAGGTAATTTTTCTAAGGGGGAGCAAATTTTTGCCGCTCGATGCTCTCGGCGATCGCGCTTTTATTTATCGCTTCGGATCCTCACCAGGCTCTTCCCCTGGTTCTGACTCTTTGGGGCTGAGTAGGAGCAGTGCCGTCCATTTGTCTTCTGGTCGAACTTGCAGGGCTGTTGGACTCCCGGTGCCTAAGTACGATGCAATTCCCAAATCTACAATCCGACTCGGGATTTGATGCGCCTCGAGCACTTGTTGCATCAACTCAGCTTCCCAGCGATGGCTGGTTGTTTTCAGTGCAATCCAGGTCACAGTTCAATAATCTTACCAAATAGCCGCTCGATCGAGGATGGGACAACCCCCCTCTGGACAAAGTTTACATCCGATGGTGAAGTTCTCTTTTCTTTGCTCGTCTATCCCCTCTCTCTGGGGCGCGATCGCTTCTCCCCCCCCTTTCTTTTGGATCCCTCGGTGCAAGTCACAGGGCCGGCGATCGCCCCTGTCTACCTTTTCGTCTAAATCCCTCTCCCTCAATCCCCAACCTTGCCTACAATAATTAATGATGCACAAGGCGATTGTCTCTTTCAATACTCCAATACCAGGACACCCCCATGCCAAGAACACAACGCAACGATAACTTTATCGACAAAACTTTTACGGTGGTGGCAGATATCATTTTGAAGATTCTGCCCACCAACCAACAAGCTAAAGAAGCTTTCGCCTACTACCGCGATGGTATGGCGGCTCAGTCTGATGGCGAATACGCTGAAGCTCTGGATAACTATACGGAGGCTCTGCGTCTGGAAGACGATCCCAACGATCGCAGCTACATTTTCTATAATGTCGCCCTGATCCATACCAGTAACGGCGAGCATGACAAAGCTCTGGAAAATTACAACAATGCCCTGGAACTCAACCCGCGCATGCCTCAAGCCCTCAATAATATCGCTGTGATTTACCACTACCAAGGCGAGAAAGCAAAGGAGGCGGGTAAGCTTGAAGAGGCAGAAGCGTTCTACGATCGCGCCGCCGACTACTGGAAGCAAGCTATCCGCCTCGCGCCCAATAACTATATTGAGGCTCAAAACTGGCTGAAAACTACCGGGCGCTCTCAGATGGATGTATTTTTCTAGCGCTTTTGCTCGCTTCCGTTTTTCCTCCGCTTCTGTAGCTGTCTGATTCACCCAACATTCATTCCTATGATTGACCGAGAACAAGTTCGCAAAGTCGCTCATCTGGCTCGTCTGGACCTAACTGAAGAAGAAGAAGAAAAGTTCACCAGTCAGTTAGATGACATTTTGGAGTATTTCGAGCAACTCAGCGAATTGGATACTGAAAATGTCAAACCCACAACCCGGGCGATCGATGTCAGTAATGTGACTCGCCCCGATCGCCTCGAACCTTTCCGCGATCGCGAGGCAATTCTCAATGCTGCCCCCGATCGCGAGGATGACTTTTTTAAGGTTCCTCAAATTCTCCAAGACTCAGAGTAGTCCTCGATCCCCTACTCGGGGTGCCGTAGCTTCTGCACCCCGAGTCCCCTGGCACAACATTGCTGATTTGACATTTTTATCGAAATTCTTTCACCCATAGAAAATCTCTAACTTTCACCCTTTCCTCTAATCTCCTCTTTTTCACTTTATGACTACATTTTTAAACAGTTATATTTGTAGGCGAGGCTTTGCTATATTGTCAATTTGTTACAGGTTATTTGTAAAAAGGGATCCCTACCAGGGGCGATCGTCATCTTGACAGACACTCAAAAAGGCGGGGGATTGAAATCGCGCCGAGGCACAGGCAAAGCGCGAAGGGGCGACAGCGCTATAGTCCGCCTAAGCGGACTTTTTTTAGCTTGATTCCTTTTTACACTATATATAAAAACCGTAGTGTTTACACAAAGTATTTGTCGGTTAAAGTTAAAGCAGTAGAATCGCAAAAACATCAGATGATTCCGTTTATATAAAACTTAAGTGATTTGAAGATACAACCTCCTTTTCCTTCAATTGAAAACCTCAAAATTCACTCAGTTAAAAGGTTTTAATTGAGGGGAAAAAATAGGTTGAGATAGGCGGATAAAATCGCTTCACCCCAAAGGGCGGTAATGGCAGCACCCAGGGCGAGAAACGGACCAAAGGGCATCGGTTTGCTGCGCTCTAACCAACCTGCAGCGATCGCGCTACCGCCGACAAAAGCACCGACAGCGCAAGCAATAAATCCTGCCAACAACAAGTATTTCCAGCCCAACCAGGCCCCCATCATGGCGGCGAGTTTGGCATCTCCTGCGCCCATCGCGGTTTTGCCGAAAACAATGGAACCGACAAAGGCGATCGTCTCTAACAGCCAGATGCCGATAACCGCACCGACAATGCCCATCATCAGGCGATCGCTAATCCCGGAGAGTTGCTGGGTGGTGGCCCATCCCAGAAGCGCCTGAAACCCCAACCCCACCACCAGACCCGACTGGGTAAGCGGGTTGGGCAAGGTCATGGTATCCAAATCAATAATCGACAGGGCCAACAACCAGCTAAATAAGACCCAATACCCCACCATTTGCAAGGGGGTTGCATAGGTGAAAAACAAGACGAAGACGAATAAAAGGCCGGTGATGGCTTCTACAATGGGGTAGCGCGGGGAAATCGGACTTTTGCAGTGGGCGCAGCGTCCGCGCAACCTTATCCACCCGAAGACGGGGACATTTTCGGTTTTGCCGAGTCGATGCAAGCAATGGGGGCAGCGAGAGGGAGGCCACAACAAGGATAATCCTGCCGGGATCCGATACACCACCACATTGAGAAAACTGCCGATCGAGGCACCCAAGGCAAACGCCAGAAATATAGCAGCAACAGCAAAAATCAGATCCATGTTTGCGGGTTTGGTGTAGAGCTTCGATAGGGGGGAACGGGGGTTAGTGGGGAGACTCTGGCAAGGGTTGCGATCGCCTCAATAACCTTGCAATGTTTTGGTGATTTACCCAGTTTCTTTCCCGGCGTCCACTGCACTTTACTGAGAGTTAACAGGCAATAGGCCAGAGAAGAGATGAGCGCGTACGCGAGAAAGGCGACAAAAGCGATCGCCGTTTTTTTTAATAGAGTCCCGATTCAATGCGATCGAAAGGTACAAAGCATTCGGTGAGCAACAATGCAGGTTTTTTGCGAAAAATGAGTTGTCCGCGATGGGTAAAGCGATCGATAGCGACGCCGAGAGGGCGCTGCATCCCATCGGGATGAACTTCCTTGTAAGTACGATAGATTTGCCGCGCCGCTCTAAGCACAGTGGGATCGAGCAACGTCGGAGACTCTACAGTGGTTTCTTCTTGCCATTGCGGTGCAGCGTACATGACCACGCAACCCTATTGATTAGTATGGGATAGCTCCCATAGTAGGAGCATTTGATATCGATCTTGGTTACGATTGTAGTCTACCATTTATCAAACTGGAGTCCAGCCCCGGCAAAAACATCTACCTAAAGAAAGATTTCCGGTTTTGGTTGACCCATTTAATTATTAGGGGTTTGACCCCTCATCCTGTCTCCGTGCTACCTCGGGTTTCCGGTACAGAGTCAGTGCTGAAAATGCGTTCCTCGGTTGAGGAGCAATTTTTCACTTCCCCCATTGAGGGGCAACGAATAAACTGAGGCGGTTGTGCTGTAGAGGGAAACTATGCGCCAGACCAATATGTGGGGGGCAGAATTACTGTTTGCCCACCTCGGCATTAATTTGGATGAAGGGGCGCGCGTAAATTTTCCATTTTACCGCAGGAAGTGGGTCAGCATCGGCATAATACCAACCGCCGCAAGTCCAGTTCTGGTGGGAGTGCATTGGCGTTAGCGCCGCCATGCCCATAGAGGTTCCTAGGGTCGCTGAGTGCAGGGTAGGGCGATCGGCTGCCCTATCTCGAAAGCTACCGTAGCCCAACTAAATGGCTAACAGCTTATCACTTCACGATAGAATAACATCTGCCACCATATACGACTTACCTGTGGGGAGGCAGATGCGCGGGGAAGACGTTTCCAGCATGTGCTGGAAACCACTGAGCGACGAATTATCACTTTTTTAGGGTAATGTTTTAAGTCGGTTTTTAACCGACTTGAGCTATTAGGCGGGGAACTAATTCCCCGCCTGGTTATCGGCGGCCAAATGGCAGTTTATTTTAACTTAAATTCATCAAACTTTATCGCGGGGGCGGCGGGTTTTCTTAGGTCGAACCGATAGCTGCTGACCACACCAGTAGCGGTATCGAAAATACTAAACGCCGAAATATCATTGCTGGCAAGATAGGGCAGAGTGTTGCCCGTTTCATCTACCAAAGGTACCAGGGTGGGAACCACGGGGTCTAAGGCATTTGGATCGCCAGTGGCCACATATTCTTCTCGATAATTTTTCGGCACTTCGCGCTTTTTATCCTGCCAATATGCGCCGTAAGTATTCCCCACATTAGAAGATTCTAAAAAGTGCATTCCAGAGGGACTGACGAAGCGATTCCACAGATGAGAATGGCCGAAAAAGACTAATTGCACGCCAGCAGATTCTAGCAGCGGAACCACATCGCGAATGATGTAATCTTGTGCTGGGGGATATTCATACCGCACGCTAATCCGCCCGATCGCATCTTGCTCTAAGCGCTGCACCGGATTTGTATAGGGGGGGACTACATTGCCGCCCAAGGAATGGGGCGGATGATGAAACATGACGATTTTGTATTTCGCTTGCTTGAATTCGGCACTATTCAATTCTCTTTCGAGCCACTGATATTGCTCGCTTCCTTTGGCAATCGGCTCAAAAATATGCTGTCCGAATCCCCATTTTTCCGGGTTATCCACATCTTGTTGGCGTTCGCGATATCGTCCTTTGCGGTTCGGACTGAGACTGGGCGATCGCCAAATATTGGTCACGTAAAGCACCACCAATCTCACATCCCCGAAAGTAATGGCATAGTAATTTTCATTTCCGCCATTATTCGGCAAGGTAAAAATCTCGTTAAACGTAATTGTATTAAACGAATTGTCAATCAGCCAGCGATCGCGCAGTACAGGCGACCCTTCCGGATTGATTTCCGCTGCTTTTTCCCGATAAAGGCGATCGGCAATCTCCCGAGGAAACGCATCTGCAAACTGCTCGTTTAAGTCTTTTTCCATCGAAAAGCGACCCATCACCTCGTGATTGCCGGTTGCCGGAAATAGGGGTACATGTTGAATAATTTCGCCCCCGGTATAAACCTCGGTTTGCCCATTTTTTTCCAACGTATAATGAGCGCGACCCTGAAGTACCGGGAAAAACGCACCGCCGCGATTATCGTCAAACCATTCCGAAGCGCGATCGGGAATATTCTGCAAATCCCCCGCCAGGAAAACCGCATCCAAGCGCCCCATTGTTTCTTCTACTTTTTGTAAATTTGCAGCCGTCATCGGCATTAACTGATGATCCGAAGTGAGCAAAATTTTAAGCTGAGTATTCGGTTGCGGTTTGGGGGCCAAAGTAAACACATTGCTGCTCACTTCCCGACTTTGTGCATCCACACTGGTGACTCGATAGGAAACCCGCACCCCCGGGGTCAACCCAGTGACTTTCGCCTCATGTCGCCAGATATCGCGCATCGTCGGCGTTTGGTAAATCTCGCCATCTTCAGTTTGGGTTCCCACCCGCGATCGCCGATCTTCCCGGGTGCGACTGAGTTTAGTCGTCGTGGCACCCACCACCTGTTGCAAATCTTCCCCATAAGCAACAGTATGCTGGATCCCGGGAAACTCGGTGAACCATACCACCCGCACCGAGTCTTCCGTGGGGAGTTGCAAAAATGGATCGCTGAGAAGCTGAGGTTTGAATAGCATAGGAGTCCAGATCGGGATCGAAAGCGTCAGCAAGAGAGAAAGAACGAATAAAACGATCGCAAACCACAGGTGGCGCGGAGTCCCTTCCGGGGGTTCCATCGCCTCAAACAGAGGGGTCAGCATAAAGGTAAGAAACGGTAAGATGCACAGTTGCCATCGGCGCGATCGGGGATTGATTCGATTGGCACCCACTACACCCTTCCTGGTGATTCCCCGTCCAACCAATCGCCGAGAGCCTCAATAATTGTAACGGCTGGTGCGCCTTTTTTAATTTAAAGTTTAGATAAAGGATGACCCTGCCCTCAGAACCGAGGGAACCCCATTTGCGCCACGTTCTCAAATCGATAGAGATTCCTGAACTGAAAGACAAAGCTTTGACCCTTCCCGATTGTTCTCCGGTTCACCTGAAGGGGAAAGATTGTCGAGCCATTGTCATTGGAATTCAATCGGTCATGTTGGATAAAAATCGCGAGCAAGCGTTAGAATTTATCGAAAAAATCGAGGCAGAGAATCCCGACGTTTCTGCCTATGAGATTGCCAACAAACTGCGCCGCTATACCCGACGGTCTTATAACGATATTCGATTTGCGATCGCCACCTTATCGCCGACAAAATTTATCAATCGCGCCTTAGATATGCCCGTGAGCTTCAGCGATCGCGAAATCGACTTTGCCCATTTTATTGCGGCCCTGTGCGATCGCATTACCTTACCCGGACTGGCTGGTTCGGTGAATTTTACCACAGCCTGGACCGCCAAACATACCTCCTGGACTGGCGATTTAGGCCAAGCCATTTGGGATTATCAACAGGGTAAATTTTCCACCGTAGAGCGCGCCTTGCAAGCGGACGCTTCACCGCCGGATTTAGCGGCCAATATCGGCGCATTTATTGTCGGCGACTACTTGAATAAAGGTGCGATTTATCGCCGCTATCGGTTTACCTCATCACCGGATGAGTTAACCTTGTCTGCGGTAATTCGGGAGTTTGATTCGATTCGCTATCCCGAACAGGTGCGTGCCTTTCTCTGTGAAGAGTTAGGCGGGCGAATTGATATCGATACCCTGCTCAATCCCGCAGAAGTAGAAGCCAAGATTCGCCGAGGGATTGCCCTGTTTTTAGCCTTTGTCAACCTGCACCAGTTGGGCAAGCAGATAAAAAATCTGGAAAATTATGCGGCAGAACTCTTGACAAAAAATGAAACTTGTGGTAAAGAATATTTGACCGCATCGGTGTATTTTTTGCAATACATCATTGACCAAGGGGAGATAAATGCGGTGGAATTTCGACCTTGGGGGAATCCATTTTTGCCCGGGGGGTTTCCCGGAGGGGAGGCAGGGGAAACCGTGCGGATTGAAAAAAGTATCGGCAGAGAGTTGACGGGGGAGGGATGAAGCGTCAACACTAATAACGAAAAGTAGACGGAATTGCGATCGAGGCAATATGAGTCAGTTTTTGTTCGTGTCAGATTTAGACAATACCTATGTTGGCGACGATGAAGCCTTAGGGAAATTGCAGCAGCAGCTAGAGCAGCAGCGGCAAGAACACGGAAGCAAAATCGTGTATTCCACCGGGCGATCGCCGCAACTGTACAAACAGCTTCAAGAAGAAAAGCAGCTCATCACCCCAGATGCGCTGGTGACTTCTGTGGGCACCGAAATCTATATCGACAGTAGCGACAGCTACGATACCGAATGGGCCGAGATTCTCTCCAAAGGGTGGGACCGAGAGCAGGTGGTGGCCACCGCCGGACATTTTTCCGACTTAGTGCCCCAACCCGACTCCGAACAGCGCCCGTTTAAAGCCAGTTATTTCCTTTCGGAAGAAGCGGCGCAAGAGTTGTTACCGCGACTGGAATCGGCGCTCAAAGAGCGGGATTTAGAGGTGAAGGTGATTTACAGTGGGTCGCAAGACTTGGATATCCTGCCCAATGGCGGGAATAAAGGGAAGGCGATGCAATTTTTAGCCAAACGCTACGGAATGCCACCCGAACGGACTGTTGCCTGTGGGGATTCGGGGAATGACATCGCCTTGTTTGCGGTAGGCGATGAGCGGGGCATCATCGTAGGCAATGCCAAGCCCGAATTGAGAGAATGGTACGATCGCAACAAATCCGAGAGTCTTTATATGGCTCGATCTGCCTGTGCGGCGGGGATTCTGGAAGGCTTGAAGCACTTTGGGTTTATCGAGGGAAGTGCTTGAGATAAACGGTTGGCGAGAATGAGCAGTAGGCTGGGCTGTGTCGGTCCAGCCTACTGCTAGCTCAGGGGGGAGAAGGATAAGGAATCCCGAACAGAGGGGGAGTGAATGATTGGGTATCTGAAAGGCACGGTAGCAGGGGTGGTGAAAAACACGGGCAACCGTGTTTTTCTCAGCTTAGAGGTGAATCAAGTGGGGTATGACTTGCAAATTGTGCCGCGCATGGTGCAGCAGCTACCGGCGATCGGGGAAAGCGTGCAAGTGTTTACCCATTTACAGGTTCGCGAAGACCAGATGGTGTTGTATGGTTTTAGTAGTTATGCCGAGCGGGATTTGTTTCGGCAGTTGATAGGGGTGAGTGGGATTGGGAGCCAGTTAGCGATCGCCTTGTTGGATACCTTAGAGATGTCCGAGTTAGTGCAAGCGATCGTCCGGGAGAACACCCGCTTGCTCGCCAAAGCCCCAGGGGTCGGGAAAAAAACTGCCGAACGGATTTGTTTGGAATTGCGAACCAAACTTGCCGAGTGGCGAAAGCAGGTGGGGTTGAGTCCCAGTGTGGCGGCGGGATTAAAACCTGCCGTGCAAGAAGATGTGGAAATGACCCTGTTGGCGTTGGGATATACCAGCAGCGAGGTGATGCAGGCATTATCGGCCCTGAGCGAACAAGCTGACGCCAGTACAGAGATGCCCGTGGAGGAGTGGATCCGGCGAGCGATCGCCAGCCTATCTGAGCCTTAAAAATTAAGAATGAAGAAAAGCACAAGGACTCAATTGCCGAGGTTCGATTGTCAAGATTCCCTGCCCTTTGGCGAGTCGAAGTCATAACCCGGTTGGCGGGTAAGTCTGCCCCAGGGTTTGCCCGGGTGCTGGCCAACATCGGCAATAATTGGAAAACCGAAGCGAGATATCTGTTTTCAAGCCAGAGTTTCTATGTTAAGATTGTCAATTGCTGCATTTGAGAATTTAGTCAAAAATAGATGGCACTGACGCAACAGGATAAACACCAGATCATTAACGAGTATCAAGTTCACGAAACCGACACCGGATCGGCAGACGTGCAAGTAGCCATGCTCACCGAGCGGATTAGCCGACTGAGCAACCACCTGAAAAGCAACAAAAAAGACCATGCCTCCAGACGGGGGTTGCTGAAAATGATCGGTCAGCGCAAGCGGTTACTGGGGTATATTTCTGCTAACAACCCACACCACTATCGCGAGTTGATTACGCGCCTTGGCATCCGTGGATAGAAGATAGGAAAACTCATGTCACCCGAACCCCAACGCACGCGCTTACCCTTTGAACCGGGTAAACGAAAAAAACAGACCAAAAAACAACCCAACTCCCAGACATCAGCGACGAGCGCCCCTGGCAAACAGGAGAGCGCCAAGGGGGGAATGTCCAAAGAACAGCGGACAATTCCCGAAGTCGTCAGTCGTCGCATGGTGACTCGGATGGCCTTGTTATGTGGAGTCCCCACCGGTTTAGGGATGGCCACATTTGTGGCCAGCTACTTCATCGTCATGCAAGAATGGTTTCCCCTGCCTCATATTGCCGTGGTGTTCGTCAGCATGGGCTTTTTTGGTCTGGGAGTTGTGGGGCTAAGCTACGGCATCCTTTCGGCATCTTGGGATGAGAAGACCCCAGGCAGCGTACTGGGCTGGAGCGAGTTTACCACCAATTTCGGACGGATGACCGAAGCGTGGCGAGCGTCAAAACAAAATAGCCAGTAAGCGGCGAAAGGCATGCTTGCCCAGAAAAATCGAAAAAAAAAGCGATCGAAAATGCTTCAGCGCCATCCAGAGAAGCACGCCAAACCCTTGCTGAGGGCACAGAGCACCACGCCGAGGGAGCGAGCGACCCAACGGCTCCTTTTAGGCAATTTGGCCCTTAACGAAGCTGAGATAAAGTACGCTAAGGGCTGACAAACTTTATTGACAACCAAACAAGCCGGGTAATTTTGCCATGATTATTGTGATGAAAGTCGGCGCTCCAGAAGAGGAGATAGACCGCCTGACCGAAGAACTCACCAGCACTTGGAATTTGACTCCCGAGAAAATTGTGGGTCGGTACAAGACGGTGATCGGACTGGTGGGGGATACTGCGGATCTAGATATCCTGCAATTGCAGGAAATGAGTTCTTGGATCGAGCAAGTCCTGCGAGTCGAGCAGCCGTTTAAGCGAGTCAGTCGAGAATTTCGCCACGGAGAAGCATCGGAAGTGGTGGTGGACACCCCAAGCGGGCCGGTGCCATTTGGGGAACATCATCCCTTGGTGACGATCGCCGGACCTTGCTCGGTGGAAAACGAGGAGATGATTGTCGAGACCGCGATGCGCGTGAAAGCCTCCGGGGCGAAATTCTTGCGGGGTGGTGCATTTAAGCCGCGCACCTCGCCCTATTCGTTCCAAGGACATGGCGAAAGTGCGTTAGGATTGCTGGCAAAGGCACGGGAAGCGAGCGGTCTGGGAATTATTACCGAATTGATGGATGCCGCCGACTTGGATGCGTTAGCAGAAGTGGCGGATGTGATTCAAATCGGGGCGAGAAATATGCAGAATTTCGCCTTGTTGAAGAAAGTGGGGGCACAGGATAAGCCGATTTTGCTGAAGCGAGGGATGTCAGCGACGATTGAAGAGTGGCTGATGGCTGCCGAGTATTTGCTCGCGGCGGGGAATGCGAAAGTGATTCTGTGCGAGCGCGGGATCCGCACCTACGATCGCCAGTACACGCGAAATACCTTGGATTTGTCCGTGATTCCGGTATTGCGATCGCTCACCCACCTGCCGATTACCATCGACCCGAGTCACGGAACCGGGTGGGCTGACTTGGTGCCTTCAATGGCAAAAGCCGCGATCGCCGCCGGAACCGATGCCCTGATGATTGAGGTTCACCCGACGCCGAAGAAAGCCCTGTCTGACGGTCCGCAATCCCTGACCCCGGAACGATTCGATCGGTTAATGAACGAAGAACTGGCGGTTATCGGCAAAGCGATCGGTCGCTGGCCCTCAGAAGAACCCGCCGCCGTGTTGGCATAATGCCACAACAGAATCGTTCAAACCGAATAATCTATCCGCTGATTAAAGGCAAAAGTAAATTTTTACTTTTGCTTTTTTTTTCGGGGAAGTTGAGCTATTCGGATTCGTGATTGAGCTTGCGAAATGCAGCAAGCTGTTCGTCCACTTTGCGAATTAACTGGTTGAGAGCCGGGATCGCTTCTAATTTACCCGAGAGCGTCGGATTATCTTCCGCGCGATCGCGCAGTTCGTCCACCTTGCGCTGTAGCTGTAGAGCCAGACGCAGGGCATCGCGACTTAATTCAGCAAGCTGCTGCTGCTTGTAAAACTCGAGCGCTGCGCCGCGCAACACTTGAAGCGTGGCGCGTTCTCCATGCACTCCCGGCATCACCCGCAAACGCAATAACACCTCAGAATTTTGATAGAGACGTTCTATTTCCATTTGCTTGGGTTTTTGCACGGGGATTAACGGCAAGCGAACCAGGAGTTTGAGTTCGTCGAGGGTGCCGATAAAAAGGGAGAGTTCCACCGCTTCGAGGACCGATTGCACCACCCCATCCTTACTCCAGAGAATCCGACCCGATTGAGATTGGCGCTCAAAATACAAGCGTCCGATGCCGCTATCTAAGATGCGCTCGAGCAATTCTTGCAAGAGTTGTTTGGGGGGTAACTGGGTTAATGCTGCACTCGGTTGGTTAGTATGGGAAGCATTCACCTGTAAAATCGGGAGAGCTTCTTCATTGCTTTCCAGGGAGTCCGGTGCGTTAGGGGCATGTGGCGGTCTGGTTCCGCCGCGACGCTGTGCATGGGGCGAAGGAATTAACTTACCTTGAGAATCGATCGTCAAAGCCGTGGATGAATTTGCGCCACTGGTAGAGGAACCCGGGCGATCGCCCCGATTCCCTTTATGCAGCGCCGTGCCGGAATTTTTTTGACCCGTGTGGGTGTAGTTCAAATAAGCCGAGAGAATGGAGCGCAGAATCTCCGGTGAAATCTGTTCGGGTACGACAGAGCATCGCATGTAGCCGAGAATTTTCCGAACGTATTCTAAAGCACCGGCATCTTCTGGATCGACCATCCCCAGATGAAGGCGGCTACCGTGGATAGCCAAAGGCAACACTTCATGGTAGAGGCAGGCTTCAAACGAAAGCAGCTTGTCAATTAATTGAAATATCTGCTCGGAATCCATGTGGGCTGCCCAATCGATGGTGGTTTTGGATTGCATTGGCTTCTTGGTGGGCATGAATGCTCCTCCACCTGCTAGGCGAGGTGGTAGTGTCTTGATTAGAAGGGCTTATCCCTCCCCACAGCCGGCATTCTCGCCGCGTTCTGGGAACTTTAGCCCAGCAACACCCCCCAGTCGTTTCCGCTATGGGGCGTGTAGTGAAACTTTGACCGGGACTGCGACCTGTATGAACCGACTCTCTAGGATTTACAGGGTGTTGCTCCATCTATTGAGAGGTCGTGTTTCCGGGTAGCTCGGAATCGGTGATGCGCCCTTTACCGTACCGATCGAGATGAAATGATTGTACCACAACCCTGTTGGTGAGGAGGCTCCTCATCACCTTGCGCGATCGCCAACCTGCTACGCGAGAAAAGGAGAGTGGGGCGAATCTTGTTCGATCGGCCTACTCGAATCAGGGGAAACTCATCCGCCGATCGCCTGCATTATATCATTTTGAACCCGGGGCGGGCAAGGGATCGAGGAAAGCCCGAGACAGCGGGTGACAAGGGAGGGATAACTCGGTTCTAGCGATTGCGGAAAGACTGAGCGGCTAAATACAGTTGAGTCCACTCGCCGAACGCTTGAGAAGGTTTGAGATGAATCACCTCAGCGATTTGCGCGAGAGATTGACCCGCTTTGAGCTGGGTTAAAAGTTCGCGTTGAGTGGGGGTGAGGCTGTCGCAAAATTGCTCCCACTGGGTGGGAGTCAAACCCAAACCATGTTGTTGCAAGCTCGTTTGCAGCCAGCTTGTGACCAATTCTGGTTTGATTTTGAGGGTAAAGACGCGAATTGCGTGATAGCTGACTTTTTCGCGCAGACGATAGACTTGTTTGACGGGTAAATTGAGTTTTTTGGCAATTTCATCTTGAGAGCGCCCTTGCAGATATAGCCGCAGCCACTGCGCCGCCGTTGGATCCACATTTTTTTCTAGATAGGTTTCAAACTCCCGTTGCACCGCTTGACGCAGCAATTGTTGTTCTTCCCAAGCCCGCGCGTCTTTCGCGTTGGCGATCGCGCGCGCATCCAACAGACTTACCGTTCCTTCGCTTTCATCCGAGCTAATTTCGTCCGAGACGAGGCGAATTAATTCTGCTTCCGGGACTTGAGTCAACCCCGCACGCTGAGAGCGGCGCAGGTAGTTAAAAAAGCGATACGCCAGCAGGGGTTGATTGCGAACCGGGCGCAGACAGTATTCTTCCAGACTAGCGAGCAACAGGGCATTTCGCAGCCCTCGGTTGTGGCTACATTGCCCGAGCCAGGCGATTTGCTGCTGCATGTAGCGATCTCGCTCGCAGAGTTCTTGGATGACTTCTTGCACCACATCCACCACCGTGCGCTGGCGATCGCGACTCAGGGCCACCCAGGTTTTGATTTTATTGCGAAGCAAGACCAATGAAGACAGACGGCGGATCAAGTTGCGGTACGCTCGCTCTGGCGGGATTCCCAGATAGCGAGGGCGTAAAATCCGATAGCGATAGTCCATCGCCTGTTCGGCAATTTTTAACTGTTGCGCCGAAAGGGTCTCAAACCCCTCCGGATTTTCCCCTAACAGCCACATCACGATGCTCTCATGGGTGCTGCTTGGGTGTTCTGGGCAATCTTGCAATAGTCGCGATCGCCACTCGGAAGCCAGTTTGTCTGCTAACCTCATTAACCCTTACTCCTCACAACAGATTGTTAACCACACTCCTCCCCGATTCTAAGCGCATTCCTATTGATGCGGGTGTGCTTCCCCCCAGAACCACTCACCCCAAACCCCCTCGCATCGGTAAAATTCTCCTCCTGCTTCCTGTTGTCCCACGCGCCAAAATCCGCTCCCCCTGCCTTCACTTCTCTAAAAAATTTTACTATTATACCCTTTTATTTGCCAGGGCGCAACAGAGAAAACCTGTAAATGTTTTTTAACATTCATTAAAATATTGTAGATTTTACTGACAAAATAGAGACATTTTTGGGGAAAAATAAAGTATTTTTGGTCTGAAAAATCACCAGCCAACTTGCATTTTTGCTGTAGGAAGAAAAAATTTTTAAATGGGGGAACAAAGGCTCGGGAACAGTGGTCGATGCTCCCTAAGGGGATTTAAAGTGACTTGAGTGACAATAAACTTGGGCCCCTTTACACTCTCTATTCACCACTATCCGGCAACCCACCGGAGATTTCCTAAAAAAATAGTGCAATCGGAATTTAAGGGTAATTTTAGGAGGAAATTTTTTAATGCGGTGGCGAGTCCCTAGCAAATTAAATCCTCAGAAAACCATTTGCGAGGGAACCAGATGAGTTCGCGCGATCGCTACAGTCAGTCAATTTAATCAAGTAGCGCTTGTGGAATTTCCACCGAATAAAAGCCTGGGTCTCAATATTTAAGCCCTATCCCAGTGAAGCGAGGGAAAACCTTCCCGCTCTTCCATCACCAATAAACCATTGATTAACACTCACTCGAGGAGATTAAAGATGAATCCCGAAGACATGATTGACGAAACAGGAACCGTTACCGAACAAACCACCGAAGAGCCGCAAGAGACCACTACCGTAACCGAAGCCCCCGCAGAAGAGCAGCAAGACACGGCCCAACCATTAACCGTCGAACTGACCAATTTTACCGGGGATAACGCGCAAGCCAAGCTGTTACTAGAACAAACCGACACAGGCATTCAGGTTAACGTCGTCGATGTTACTCCTCAAGCAGATATCCGAGGCGTTTTCCTCAATATTGCCGACGATTCTCTACTCGGTGGTTTGACCGTCAATGGCTCCGACGTCACCAATTCCGCGATCGGATCGGCCAACCAAGGAAATCTCAGCGGCGATGCAAACGTGACGCCCAGTTCCTTTGAAGTCGGCGTAGAAATTGGCACCCAAGGGATGGGCGCAGATGACATTTCATCCACCAGCTTTACCCTTTCCCACGCCTCCGAAACCTTGAAGTTAGAATCATTTCTCAGTCAAAATTTTGGACTGCGCTTAACCAGCGTTGGAGAAGAAAATCGCTCCGGAAGTAGCAAACTCGAAGGAATAGCTCCCGCCAGCTTAACCCCTGAAGTGACCGAAGAAGAAAGCGAAACCGCTGAAGAAGAGACGGTCATGGAAGCAGAAATGACCGAAGAAGAAAGCGAAACCGCTGAAGAAGAGACGGTCATGGAAGAAGAAATGACCGAAGAAGAGAGCGAAACCGCTGAAGAAGAGAC
>NZ_JAJENT010000257.1:0-16841 GCF_035615515.1 Phormidium sp. CCY1219 | reverse complement strand
ACAGAACAAGCAAAACCTGTAGGGGATTTTAATTCCCGGCGGATCTGATTTTAATCCCGGGCGAATCCAGGGGTCTGGTTGCCGGGGATTGTCATTACCGGGGGGAGGGTTGCGATCGCGCTACAGTCGATCTGAGAATGGGCGGTACTGGATTCGAACCAGTGACGTCCTGCTTGTAAGGCAGGCGCTCTACCACTGAGCTAACCGCCCTCGGTTTGCGTATCCTATCATAACACAGTTTGAATTTCAATGCCATCTGGTCGAACGCATGACCGAATTACTTTATGGAGTTTGCCTGTTGTGGCGAGTTTGACGTTTTCTCAGACGCGCAGCAGCAGCCTCACCCTGTTGGTTTCTGGGGGTTTTTTGTTTAGTGGGCTGATGTTTGGGCCGGATTTGGATATTTACTCGCGCCAGTTTCAGCGCTGGGGATGGCTGCGATATATTTGGATTCCTTATCAAAAAAGTCTGCACCATCGCTCTTTTCTATCCCACGGGCCGGTGATTGGCACGGCGTTGCGAGTGCTTTATCTGGGAATCTGGATGGCGGGGGTGGGGGGAGTGGTGGTGACGATCGCGGTATGGGTGGGTGTGTTCCCCTGGAATTGGCAGATGGGGCGAGACATCCTGGCGCGATCGCTACACCACTATTTTCCCGAAGCGATTGCTTTATTGCTCGGTTGCGAACTCGGGGCGATGAGTCATTCCCTGAGTGACTGGGGCGGTTCGGCTTACAAACGCTTGCAACGTCAGGGTTTCCCCCGCTTACTCCCGCAAGGGAAACGGCGCAATGGGAAAAAGTCCAGTTCTGCTAAATCCCGCAGTTCATCGAAGCGTCGCCCCCGCAGTGGATCTAAATCGCGATCGCGAAAACGGCGATGAAGGAGAAGAATTTGAGGTGGTGGGTGACGCCGGGGTGGGGTGGGGAGTTTTTTTGAATGGAATGTGGTAGCCTAACTAGATGGACCGCAATGGCGTCCTCTACAGACGATTTTCGTACACCACTGGCACTTGCGCTCATGTCAACGCCTCAAGCACCCGAACCCACTGCATCTGTTACGCCAGCACAGCGATCGCTTGCGAAGCTGATCGAGGTTGTGGCTCAGTTGCGATCGCCCTCTGGGGGATGTCCGTGGGATTTAGCCCAGACCCCGGAAACGTTAATTCCCTATATTATCGAAGAAGCCTATGAGGTAGTAGATGCGATTCAAACCGGGGATAAAGATGCGATCGCGGAAGAACTCGGCGACTTGTTGCTGCAAGTTGTCTTACAATCCCAAATCGCCAGCGAAACCAACCAATTCACCATCGCCGAAGTGGCAGAAGGCATTGCGGAAAAACTGATTCGGCGACATCCTCACGTGTTCGGGGATTTAGAAGTTACCCATGTGGATGAAGTTCGGAAAAACTGGGAAGAAATCAAAGCCGCCGAAAAGGGAGAAACCCCCGCCGAAACGCAAACCCTGAGTCGCAAACTGAAACGCTATGCCCGCACGTTACCCCCGTTGATGGCGGGGACGAAAATATCGCAAAAAGCGGCTAAAGTTGGCTTTGAATGGGATAATGTGGAAGGGGTTTGGGAGAAATTCCAGGAAGAATTGGGGGAATTTCAACATGCGATCGCCCATGAAGATAAAGCGCAACAACAAGCGGAATTGGGGGATTTATTCTTTGTGTTGATTAATTTAGCCCGCTGGTATGACCTCGACCCCTCGGTGGGCTTGCAAGAAACCAATCATCGATTTGTGGATCGCTTTGCTTTACTAGAAGCCGCCTGCGATCGGTCTTTAACCGATTATACGATTGAAGAATTCGAGCAGATGTGGCAAAAAGCCAAAGCCCAGATTGCCCAAAAGAAGTTGGAGGAAGAATAGGGCGATCGCACCCCTCCCACCCTTGCTGTAGGTAGGGCAACAACTACCACACCGCCGATGATTTCGGGTTTCCAGACTTTCCCGAGAAACCCGAAGATGAAATTGTTTTTTTTGCGCTTAAATTGCCCGCCTACTCGTGCTAGACTAGAAAAGTTTTCTGAAAACTGAACGTAAATTATGTTTTGGGCTGACAAAATCGCGGCAAACGCACAAGGCGAACAAGTGGTTAATGATTCAAAAACCCCCTCGGGCAGAGTTCACGTGGGGTCGTTGCGGGGTGTCATCATTCACGATGTCATTTACCGCGCCTTGAAATCCGCAGGTAAGCCCGTTAAATTCACCTACGGCGTCGATGACTACGATGCACTCGATACCGTTCCCAAATATCTAGACGCCGAGAAATTTACCCCCTATCTTGGCTTTCCCCTGTGTAACGTGCCGTCTCCGGGAGACAGCGCCAGCGATTATGCCAAGTATTTCATGGGAGAATTCCTGGAGGTTTTTGAATATTTGGGCGTCAAGCCAGAAATATACTACCTGCGCGATTTGTATCGTTCCGGGGCACTCAATTCTTATATCGATACCTTCTTGCAAAACGCACATTTAGTGCGACAAGCCTATAAAGAAGCGAGCAAAGCCGATCGCCCGGAAAATTGGTATCCCTTCCAAGTTATCTGCGAAAATTGCGGCAAAATCGCCACCACTGTGGTCACTGACTACAACGGGAAAGAAGTGTATTACACCTGCGAACCCAGTGCCACAAACTATGTAGATGGATGCGGACATTCGGGGTGGGTTTCTCCCTTTGATGGCAAGGGTAAATTGCCCTGGAAAGTAGAATGGGTAGCCAAGTGGCAGCAAATCGGCGTGACTATCGAATTAGCCGGAAAAGACCACTCGCAAAAAGGCGGTTCTAGAGATGTGGCAAATGCCATTTGTCGCAAAGTTTTACGAGAACAACCGCCCTTTCATTCCCCTTATGAATTTATTTTGGTGAATGGCACCAAGATGAGTTCCTCGAAAGGTGTGGGGTCTTCGGCAAAGGAAATCGCAGAATTGCTTCCGCCGGAATTGTTGCGCTTTTTGATGTTGCGAACTCAGCCGAAAACGGTGATTAATTTCGCCCCCAATTACGAAACGGTGACGCGGCTATTTCGCGATTACGATACCCTGATGGAAAAATACAAAAGTCATCCGGAAACAACTCCGGAAGATCCAAAGCAGGATAAAGAGTTGCAACCGCTGTTTTATTCCCAGTTGGGCGATGAAGTAAAGCCGTTTGAACCATTTGATTTGAGTACCCTAATTTCCCTGCTGCAAATTCCGCACCTGGATATCAAGGAAGAAGTGAAACAGCGCTGCGATCGCCCGCTGACGGACTACGATTGGCAAATTATCGATCGCCGAATCGCCGCCGCACAAAAGTGGCTGGATGATTACGCCGATGAAGAAGAAAAACTGGTTCTGTATTTTGAGGAAATTCCCGAACGGGCAAAGGAACTGACGGAAGAACAGGTGAATTATCTGCATCACTTAGCAGAGAACTTGGAAAATGCCTCAAGCTGGGATGGGGAAAGTCTGCAAACCCTGTTGTTTACCACCACAAAAGAAATTGGCATGAAACCGAAAAAGGCATTCCCGGCGGTGTATTTGACCTTTATGGGCAAAGAACGCGGACCGAAAGCGGGGAATTTGCTGTCGTATTTGGATAAGGAATTTGTGGTAGGTCGAGTGCGCGATGTGGTGAAGATGAAACAGGAGGCGATCGCCCAGTAAACCGCCGTTTCTGCACTCGATTGCCCATACAAAGTGGGGGGATTGAAATCGCGCCTGGGCAAACTAACTCCGCCTACGGGGACTCGTTCTTTTCACAGCTATTCCTTCGGAAGCGATATCATATCCTGTCCGCAGGAATAGTAGCAAAACGAACGATATCCTGTGCAAAGATTCCCAATAAAAATAGCCCGCGTAGGCGGGGTTATTTCTGTGATATTCCACCCTTCCAAGGTGCGGGGCTTTGTTGAAAAATCGATACAATTAAGGGAACTTAAATGAAATTTAAACGGCGTCGTCTTTTGTCTAGTTTGCTGGGTTTTTTTACGGGGGTGGGTACAGCAGCAACAGGTCCAGTCGCCTCGAGGGCTTCCGAGAGAGAAATCGAAGCAAAAACGGTGGAAGAATTATTTCGGGCGATCGGGTCGAATCGGACGATAAAATTAACTGCGCCTCGCTACGATTTATCGGAACTGACTGCGGCGTTAAGCTGGACGAATGCTAATTTTGAAAACGACACCCTGACGATTTTTGGGGTGGAGAATTTGAGAATTGTGGGAGATAGGGAATCAAAACCGTTTGTGCTGACGCCTTATGAGTATAGTCCGGTGCTAAATTTTGTCAATTGTCGTCAAATTGGCGTGGAAGGAATTGAGGCGGGACATTGGCCCAAAAAAGGGATATGTTCCGGGGCGGTGGTGCATCTGGAAAATTGCGATCGCGTGGAAATTAACCACAGCGTTCTGTTCGGAAGTGGTTCGATTGGCATTCGCGGCGATCGCGTCAGTAACCTCTCTTGTGACGGAATTACCATCAAAGAATGTACCGCTCACATTTTTGCCTATTTTAACAGCAGTGGCTTACAAGTAAAAAATAGCGATTTTTACAATAACGAAGGTCGCTATTTGATTTATTTGGTTCGTTCTGAAGAACCCTTCCAGTTTGAAAACTGCTCGTTTTTTCGCAATAACTTCAATCGCGAGTTAGTCTCCTTTTTGGTAGATACGATTCCAGAAAATACCCCGGTGCAGTTCGTGGATTGTACTATCGAAAATAATAACATTACTGCCATCTCGGAACAACCGCTTTCCCTAGAATTCATCAATACTTACATTGACAAGACGGGGTTTGAGGAAGAATCGCCCTAGGGGGAGCGATCGCCTCGCCCAGGGTAAGGCTAAATACGGACAAACCCCGCCGATGCGGGCTATTTGAGGCGGCGGCGACGGAGAAGTGGTCAGGATCGGAGGTGAACAATAAAAAAGACGCGATGGTTCGCGCCTAAACCACACCCCATCGGGTGTTTCCATGAAAACCGACTCAATATTTTACCGTATGGATTCAGCTTAACACAAGGAAGATGGAAATCGAGAACAATTTTGGCAGAAATTTGGCAAAGGGATGAGAAAGCGTGTGGGGGAGGGAATTTGCGGCGATCGCGATCGCGATGCGTCAAGAGTGCCTGGGAGAAATTTCCCGGCGATGCCCCAAGCAGCACCAACACCACCAGCAGGGTATCGTGGATTGCATACACCACCCGGTAGTCACCCCCTCGAATTCTGTAGAGGGTTTCCGAACCGGCGAGTTTCTTTACCCGGGGAGGCGGATCCTCGGGAGAGGCGTTCCCCCCAGAGGGGAACGAATCAGAGGAGTCAGGATGAGTTAGGAACGAGCCAAAAGGGATGTAGTGCAATCGGTTCGCATCGGCGGGCAACCCAAAGCCAAGTTGCAACTAGAAGTCGCAACTTGGGGGGAGGATTATGATGACTCTCGCAATGCGGTGAGTACCGTATCGTGAATGACACCATTACTGGCAATGACCCCTTGATTGTCGGTCATTTTCGCACTTTGAGCGAAATTCAAGGGTTTGCCGTGCATGTCGGTGACGCGCCCGCCCGCTTCTTCCACCACGATCGCACCGGCGGCGTGATCCCAGATTTTTTCGCGATAGTCGGGGGATTTGGGAGAGGGTAAGCGCATGTATAATGCGGCTTGTCCGGAAGCCACGATGCCGTATTTGGCCTGAGAATCCACGCGCACCGAGTCTGCGGTAATGCCCACGGCTTTGGCTACGGCATTTTGTCGCACTTGGTTCCCGTGACTGGATTCTACACTTTCTACAAACCGTAAGTTCGGCCCATCGTTAGCAGGCACCACTTGGAGCGATCGCGGCGTGCCACCGGCAATGGGCATCATCGTCGCACCTTCGCCGCGCACTGCCGCAAATAGCGCGCCCACTTCGCCGCTTTCCAAGGGTAAAGCAGGGCATCCCACCACGCCGACTTTCACCTCGCCGTTTTCGATCAGGGCGATCGCGATCGCATATTGGTCTTGCCGCAAAAACCCTTTGGTGCCATCAATCGGATCTAACGTCCAAAATCGCTGGCTCACTTCACCGTTACCGCGATCGATCCATCCCGTGACCTTTTCCGGGGTCACTTCAGGCACGATTTTCTTAACATATTCCGTGACTTTTGTCAAGTTTTCCGCTTCCGCCGGATCGCGCAGGGCCTTGGCGTCTTCTTCCCCCACCACCGGGTCATCGGGGAATGCTTCCCACAGCGCCTTGCAAATCACCGCCTGAGAGCCGTAATCTGCCACCGTAACCGGACTTTTATCGCTTTTTTCCATCGCCGGCGGGATATCAAGGCGGACGAGCTCGCAAAGTTTGGCAGCGGCGATCGCAGCTTCAATGGCCACTTGTTTTTCCCGTTCGTAAGACATACTCAATATTCTCTCGAAGTTGACATAAAAAAGGGTAGGATAAGCGCCATCCTACCCTTCTGACTTTAAAGTGTTGCGGAGAAACTGTCTAGAACCAACGAACCCATCACAGTAACGTGAGCAACAAAATGCCCGCGATCGCTGCGCCGCCGCCCAACAGGAACGACCAGAAGCGATGGTAACTCTTCACCGTCGTACCGCTATCGGTTTGCAATTGCATCAGATCCATCCAAGGAGCCACGCCGCGACGGAACCAACCTTGGGTATCCACCTGCATTCCGAGCAACCCTTTAACCTTCTTCATCCCAAACAGGAAATTCCCGATCGGGCCAAAGCGGGACGCATAGCGCAAAAACAACAACCCGGTGCGGTCTTGCAATTTCAGATCCGACCCGAAGGCATACCCCGCGTCGCCGCGACCGATGAGTTCTCCCTTCAGTTTCGCCGGTTGACCGCGCAAGGGACTAGCGTAGGGGTCGGACATCAACGTGAGAATATCGGTGTCCCGCGCGCGATCGCAGTTCGGGAACATGACCAAGGTTTTGACCAAAATGCCAATTCCCAGACCGAGTAGGGGACCGGCGATCGCAACTTGCTCGAATCCCGGTTTCATCAGCAAGACTCCCACCAGCAAACCGCCAATTAATCCCAAAATCGGCGCACTATACAACCCCACATCTAACACAAAACTGCCATACAGCTTCCCTTTGTTCAAATTGCGACTTTCGCCCACCACGCGACCCATATCGAACTCCATATCCAGGCCCAACTGTTCCGCGTAGGTACTCAGCGCCCGCACCCGTTTTCCGGTCAAGGGGTGAGTGGAATTCAATTCCATCCACCATCCCCAAGGATTAAACAAATCCCACAAAAACACCCGCCCGATTTGACTCGGTGAGGCAGAAACGCGGTACGCCGTCCCCGTAGAAGTAGCCGCTTTGTGGTCATAAATTCCTAGGGCGCGAGTCCCTTCCACCAAGCGACTGGGTTCGGTTGCCTTTTGACCTTCCTCCACCAACCCGTAAGCAATTTTCACCAAGGCGCGGGAAAGCGCATTGGGGTTGCCGGTGGTTTCGGCGGCGAAGCGATCGGCAAAATATTCCCGGGTGCGGGACAGATAAAGCAGCAGATAGGTGCCTACCACGTAAAAAATGTAAGCCACCAACGCCACAGTTTGCGCCATATCTTTCGCCTTTTCCCCGCCGCGAGTGCCCAGGCGACGGGCAAAGGTGTAAATCAAATAGGTAATCTGCACCAAGGTGGAGGCTACGGTCATTACCGCAAAGTCCCAATGGACGATATGCCCCAATTCGTGGGCGTACACCGTCGCCACTTCATCATCGTCGAGATAGGTAAACAACCCGGCGCTGACCACCAGACGGGCGCTATTCGGCAGGGATCCATAGGTAAAGGCGGTGGGATTTGCATCGTCGATGATTCCCAACCGGGGTTGCTTCAGTTTGTGGTGGGCGCAAACCTGCTGCAGGATCTGCGCCGCTTCGGGACTGCGCTCTTGCAGTTCGCTCATCTCCACCCAGCGCGTGCCGTAGAGCCATTTCTGGGTCAAGTCCATAATCCACGGCGAGAGGAAAAAGGCGGCAATATTAAACAGCAGGGTAATTCCTACAGCAATCCCCAGTCCAGTGAGCGGATTTTCCCCGGTCAAAATCAGGGAGATACCCAAACATAACACCAACACCATGCCAAACATCAGGGTCATGGTGACGCTAGAGGCGAGGGCGAGATTCCCCCCGATGCCTTTCATGGCGAGTGTGACACCTCCCATTGCGGCTCGACCCGCTTTGGGAAACGAGTTGGATTGCGGTGACATAAAGACTCTCCTTGTCCGAAATAGTCCGAAATAAAACAACGAGAAACACCATCCCCAAGCAAGCGCGCAAATTGAGCCGATGGATTGGTGGGAGGCGGAGCCTCTCGTATCGGGTTGCGTGCCGGGGAAGGAGTCAAAGCGTCAAATGCTCGTGCATACCTAAAAACGGTCTGCACCCTGAAAAATAAAAAATCGTTCCTGTTTTTGTGATACCCTATAAACTTGCTGGGTTGGTCAAAACTCCACAAAACTTAAGAAATTCTCAATCCTCTTTCCCGAAAGGGGTCAGCTCAACTGTACTGATTTTCGCCAATCCGGTTAATACCTTGTCTGAAATTGGCAAGGGAAAACGGGTTAAACCGCTCGAGAGTTGCGTGTCCTTTCGCGCTCTTTAGTTCGATCGCCAATCCACTGTTGAAACGGAAAACATCTCTATGACGACTACGGTAGAAATTGGAACGCCTTCTTTAGTTACAATTGCTCAAAAAACTCGCGCGGGGGCGCGCAAGTTGGGGGTGCTGTCACAGGAGGCAAAAAACGAAGCCATCGAAGCGATCGCCAAAGCTTTAGAAGCCGCCGCCGAACAAATTGTAGCGGCAAATGCGGCAGATTGCGAAGCTGCAGAGGCGGAGGGGATTTCTAAACCGCTTTACAACCGCCTGAAAATGGATGAAACCAAACTCAACGCCACGATCGCCGGGGTGCGCGATGTGGGCAAACTGCCAGATCCGGTGGGGGCGGTTCAAATTCATCGGGAATTGGACGAGGGGTTAATCCTGCAGCGCATCACCTGTCCCCTGGGGGTGTTGGCGGTGATTTTTGAAGCGCGCCCGGAAGCGGCGATCCAGATTTCCGCCCTCGCCATCAAGTCGGGAAATGGGGTAATTCTCAAAGGCGGAAAGGAAGCACTTCGCTCTTGCACGGAAATCGTGAAAGCGATTCGCCAAGGGTTGGCGCAAACCCAGGTAGATCCGGAAGTGGTGCAATTGCTCACTACCAGAGAGGAAACCCGGGAATTGCTGGAGTTAGATGAATATGTGGATTTGATTATTCCCCGGGGGTCTAACTCGTTCGTGCGTTTCGTGCAGGAAAATACGCGGATTCCGGTACTCGGTCATGCGGAAGGAATTTGCCACGTTTATGTGGATAAAGCGGCGGATTTAGAGAAAGCGCAGCCGATCGCGATCGATGCGAAAACCCAATACCCGGCGGCGTGCAATGCCCTAGAAACTTTGTTGGTCCACGAAGCGATCGCGCCGGAATTTCTCCCCCGAGTGGTGGCGGCGCTGCAAGAGATGAAGGTGGAAGTGCGCTTGGATGACAAATCCCGTCAATTCCTCGGCGACGATGTGCTGGCGTCTTGTCAGACTGCGGAGGAGTCGGATTGGAGTACGGAATATAGCGATTTGATTTTGGCAATTAAAGTGGTGGAGTCTTCCACCGCCGCGATCGCCCATATCAACAGCTACGGTTCTAAACATACCGAGGCGATCGTTACCGAAGATGCAACCACCGCTGAGGAGTTCTTGGGTCAAGTGGATGCTGCAGGCGTCTTCCACAATTGTTCCACCCGCTTTTCTGATGGTTTCCGCTACGGTTTCGGGGCGGAAGTGGGTATCAGCACCCAACAAATGCCCCCGCGCGGTCCGGTGGGATTGGAAGGATTGGTGACTTACAAATATAAAGTCACCGGCAAGGGTCACATCGCCGCCACCTATTCTGGCAAAAATGCCAAACCCTTCACCCATCGCGATTTGTAAGGGTCGAATTGCTGTATAACCTCGGTTCGCCTGGGCATGACCCAGGCGAATCCTCTTATCTCCACACCACACAACCCATTGAGGTCAGATCGGGAAATATCGGCTGGGCGATGCTCACCCTACGGTTTATCGCTTAAAAACTGCAGCGACTCCGTTTGATTGGCGAACTCGATTCGTTGTACGGCATCTAACCATTCTCGTTTCCGACGAGTGCGATCGCCGATTTGGGCGAATTCATTTTCCCAGATCTCGCCGCGCACTTCTTCTAAGAAAATTTGCCATTCGGTTTTCACGCCTTCGGCACGCAAAACGCGATCGACAAATTCTTCTACAATCGCAAATGCCGCCTGGTTGGGTTCGATTAATAACTCTTCTAATGCGGTTTCGCAGTGGTACAGGGTTTCGGCGTGCAGGGTTTTTAAGTTGGCTAACACTTCTGAGGCAGATACGTCGGTTTGAGAGAGTTTTAGGGAACTGCGATCGGGTGTTAAGGCATCGAGTTGGTCGCGAATTCGATGCTGAATTAATCCGCGATAAGATAGGTTAAACTCGGATAAGATTTGAAAGCCAAGTTTGAGTTTTTCTAAAGAGTCGGGGATAGTCTCGACCATTGCGGATAAAAAGTCGCTACCGTTGGCGTCGGTGAGAGGTGCCAATCGTCCTTGTTCGCGCAGCACTTGTGCGACTTGCGTTTTCAATCGCTCGATCGCCCGTTTTAATCCTTCATCAAGGGATAAGAAATGTTTGGACAAGGCGGCGCGAATTTCGTTAAGATACTGGTAATAGGCATTGGGATAGCCGCCCACGCGATCGCGGCGGATTTCGATGTCTGCAATGGAGGGAATCCCTGGATTTTGCCGACAAGATGCGATCGCGGCATTCACCTGCTTTTTAAAGTCCATATCTTCCGTATCTCGCTGCTGAGCAAGCTCTCGGAGCAATCCTTCTAAAGCGCCAGTCAAGTCGTCCCACAGGGTATCGAACAGTTGCAGAAATAGGGGGAATTCTCGTTCGCTGGTTATGGCATTTCCCAATGCGCCGCGAGCTTTTTCGAGTTCGGATTGAATGCGTTGGCGCAGTTGGTGGATGCGCTCTTGACAGGTGGAGGCATATTCCCTATCCAGGCGTTGAATATGGGCGGTTAGATAATCGAGTACCTCATCGAGAATTTGCCGATTGACGGCTTCGGCATCGGCGCAGTTGACGGTGAGACATTGTACCACATCGATGTGTTTTTCGGCCATTGTGGCGGCTAAATCTTGGCAGTTTTTGTGATTGTCGCCATTGGGAGAATTGGGGGCGGTGCGGTTGAGAATCATTACGGACCACAAGGCGATCGGCAGGTCCGCTAGGGCGGCGCTGGCGGTGTCGTAGAGTTTCACGTCTACATCGGCCCAATAGTCGCCGGAAGATTTGGGCATTCGCACGAAAAGGACGAAATCCACGTCTTCGCCGAGGGTTTGCAAGAGTCGTTCTTCATCGCCGATTCCGGTATCGCCTAACCCGGGCATATCCACTAAGGCAATTTGTCCTACATTGGCGTTGGGAAAGCTGCAGACAATTTTCACTTCTCGCACGGCGAGGTAGTTATAGAAGATGCGATCGCCGTCGGGGGTGTCTTGGGCGACATATTGCCGAATTTCGGATTGGGCAATGCGACGCGGTGAGGGATGCTGCAGCAGGTGGCGATATTGGTGGAGGTGGGTGTGATATCGGCGCAGGTGTTCGTATTTCGCACCGCTTTGCGCGCCGGACAAATTGCGGGGAAGGGGGGGAAGCGGTTGTTGGGCGAAGTCGTCTAAGGTGAGAGGTTTTGGCCCTAAGCCGAGTTGTTCGTAATACGGGGCGATCGCTTCTTCGAGAAAGGAGCGCTCGGTATAAAAGCTGACTTCGCCGTGGGTTTCCAGGTTGGGGTTGTGGTATATGGTACTTCTGACCCCGGTGCAATGTTGCCGATCGCCGTCGGGAATTTCTGCGGTGGTGAGTCCGGTGAGGCTTTGCAACAGGCGGCTTTTCCCCTGTCTGGCGCGCCCGACAACGCCGATATTCAGGGTGGGCCGCTCGAAGCGGGCTTTCAGTTTGGCGATCGCTTCTCGCTCGGCAAGCAAACTCACCTGCATCCGGGAAAAGTCGATATCCTGCAAGCGCGCCCCTGTCTCTGGGTCTGAGACGTACTCCACGTTGGCGTCGCGCTGCTGCTCTAAGCTCTGAAGTGCGGCGGAGAGCGCCCGGAGATTGCCCTCCACTGCTTCGATTTTCTCGGCCAAAGGACGGCGTTTCTCGATTATTTGGGTGATTTGTGCGGTTCTCTCCATGTTTTTATTCTGTCTGTAACTGTCGTCGGTAGCGCCTGGGCAGCGGGGGATTGAAATCGCGCCTGGGCAAGCCAAGTCCGCCTACGCGGACTAATTATAGCCGAACGTTTATATAAATATTCGCAAAAGCGGGGGATTGAAATCGCGCCTGGGCAAGTCAAGTCCGCCTACGCGGACTAAGTTTTGGGCCGAGATTATATTAAGTGATATCAAGGGGGTTTCTCGGTGGCTCACAGTTGACCAAACAAAGATGACCCAACCATCGGCGATGGGGGTCACGTGCGTCCTGACAATTTGGCTCAGATGCCAGGGGGAAACAACCCTTGGGTGCGATCGCAGTTTAGAGGCTGCAACAATGGCCGGGAAAGCTTGCCCCAGCCACATTCTCACCCGCTGCCCATCTCAGTTGGCAGTTTGAAGGCGTTTGGCGCGCGCCTCGGCAATTGCCTGACGAAGCTGTTCGAGTGCTTCGACGAATTGAGGATCTTCGAGACTGCCAATCAAGGTGCGGTCTTCGCGCAGGGCGTCGCGTTGTTCTTCGCTCAGTTCGATGAGAATATCCGGTGAGATACCTTCTTTGTTGATATCGCGATCGCTGGGGGTCAGGTACTTGGCGATCGTCACCGCGAGTCCGGACCCATCACCCAATCCGCGTACTGACTGCACCAAACCCTTGCCAAAGGTTTGCGTACCCACCAATACCGCGCGCCCGTGATCCTGCAATGCGCCGGAGAGGATTTCGCTGGCACTTGCCGATCCGCCATCTACCAAGACTACCAAGGGTTTATCGGTCAGGGATCTTCCATTGGCTTCCTGGAGGTCTAAAACGCCGCGTCGGTTCACCGTGGAGACAATCGTGCCCTCATCGATCCACATGCGAGCGATTTCGATACTGGCATTGAGCAATCCACCGGGGTTAGAGCGCAAATCGACAATGTAACCGGAGACATTTTGACTTTCGAGATCCTCGATCGCCTCGCGCATTTCTTGTGCGGCGATCGCGTTAAAATTCGTCAGGCGGATATAACCCACGCCACCGCTGGGGCTTTCTTTGTAGCTGTAGCGAACCGGATGGATTTCGATGCGCGCCCGGGTAATGTTAAAATCGATTTCTCTGCGATCGTCGCGCAGAATGGTCAGGGTCACGTCGCTACCCACCGGACCGCGAATCAAATTCACTGCCTCGTTGATATCCATTCCCTCGGTGCTGCGCCCGTCAATCTTGAGAATCACGTCACCGGCTTGGATCCCTTGTTCGAACGCGGGTGTATCTTCAATCGGCGAAATCACCAGCAGCTTTTTCGTCTCTTCATCTTGAGACAATTGAATCCCCACCCCTGTCAGTTCTCCCGAGGTGTCGATTTGCATGTTCTTGAACTCTTGCGGATCCATGAATCGCGTGTAAGGATCCTCGAGTTCCTCCAACATGTTTCGAATCCCCTGGTACGCTTCCTCTTGGTTGGCATAAGAGGCTTCTTCTACATATTCGTCGCGCACGGCTTCCCAATCTACCTGGTTAAAGGTACCATCAACATAGTTGCGATCGACGATCTGCCAAACTTCGTCCACCAGTTCCTTGGGACTTTGTTTCAAAAATGCTTGACTTTGGGACAGATGAAGTCCTGCTCCCGTAACTGTGACAGCAGTGAGGGCGACTGCTGTGGCACCGAGGACAAACCCGCGTTTTGTAATCACCATAAATATTGAGCCTGGAAGGAAACACTACAATAATAACGAAAACCCCTGGTTGAACTTTTCCATCCCTTGTGGGGATGTTACGATACACCCTCGAGAGCGAGTGATAAAATCAAGGGGTATTTAGGCGTTGCGCTGTCGGTCCGAGTTGGGCTGTTTTCAACTCTATTTTCTTGAAGCGCCTGCCCAGATTTGCACTTCCGTACTTCGCCCGACACAGACAAAACTACGGCACTGAACGTTTAAGAAATTGTTTTGACGCTAACCCTACGATAACACAGGCTTCTCGTAGGTAGCACAGGCAAAAACTTTACTTTCTCTGGAGGGAACCAGGCGATCGCGCCCCGGGTTTGCGGACAAGCAAAGGAGCAACCGCTTTCTTGCCGATTTTCCCAGGCCAATCTAAAATTTTTCTGTATCTGCCCTTGGTCTAGCCACTCTCCGATTCGGAAACCCACAAAAAAGCGATCGGCGCAACCCCCTCCCACGAACGAATTTGGCCAGAGAGGGGATTGCGCCAACCCCGAAAGTGGAAATTTCCGAGTGCAACTGAGATTTCTAGGTTGTCGGGTGGGGACAGCCCACCCCCATCGGTGGCGATCGCCGAGGTCTTAAGGATCCACCCAGCGTCCGTCTGCTTTAATCAAGTTAATTAACTCTTCCACTCCGCGATCTTCCGGTACTTTTTTAATCTCCTCCCGTCCGCGATACAGAGAAATAAAGCCCGGTTGTTTCCCCACATAACCATAGTCGGCATCGGCCATTTCTCCCGGTCCGTTCACAATACAGCCCATCACGGCAATATCCAGACCGGTGAGATGTTTGGTGGCTTCGCGAACTTCATGCAGCACATCTTCCAAATTAAACAAGGTCCGCCCACAAGACGGGCATGCCACATATTCCACCATTGTTTTCCGCAGACCCAAAGCTTGCAGAATGCTGTAGCAAACTGGAATTTCTTTTTCTGGGGCTTCGGTGAGGGAAACGCGAATCGTATCGCCAATTCCTTCCGCCAGCAGGGTGCCAATGCCGGCAGTGGATTTGATGCGACCGTATTCGCCATCGCCGGCTTCTGTTACCCCTAAATGCAGGGGATAATCCATTCCCAGGGCGTCCATCCGCTGCACCATCAGCCGATACGCCGCCAGCATCACCGGCACTCGCGATGCCTTCAGGGAAATCACCAGATTCCGGAAGTCTAACGATTCGCAAATTTTAATAAATTCTAGGGCGGATTCTACCATGCCCTCGGGGGTGTCCCCATAGGTAAATAGCATCCTTTCGGCTAACGACCCGTGATTGACGCCGATCCGCATGGATTTGCCTTGGTCGCGCAGAGAAATCACCAACGGTTCCAGGGTCTCGCGGATTTTTGCGCCAATTTCTTCAAATTCCGCTTGGGTGTATTCGCTGCGGTTGGCTTTGGGTTTTTCAAAGACGTAAAGCCCCGGGTTGATCCGGACTTTATCCACATGCTTGGCCACTTCTAGGGCAATTTTCATCCCGTTGTGGTGAACGTCTGCAACCAGGGGCACCGGTTGGTAAGTGGCGGCAAGTTTGGCTTTAATTTCGGCGATCGCTTTGGCATGAGCTAGACTCGGTACCGTGACCCGGACGATTTCGCAGCCGATTTCGTGCAGGCGACGAATTGCCGCTACCGATCCGTCCACATCTAAGGTATCTTCGTTAATCATGGACTGCACCACCACCGGGTGCCCACCGCCAATGGTGACGTTTCCCACCGGTACCGGACGGGTTTTGCGTCGGTGAATGGTAGTGTCGGTTAGGGCAGTATTGGCACTGGGTTGAGCAACGGTTGGATTGGGAAGTGTCTGCATAGGTTCTGTGCTAATCCTCTGTCTGAGCGACTATGGTTGGGTTGCGCTGTCCCCTACGCCCTTTCTCCAGGAAGCGGTCCTCAGAGTACGGGCGCTTTTGGGGCGATCGCGCGCACGGTCCTTGGGACTGGTGCGGGTTTTACCGCCTTTCCCGTTTGCCAGGTAATCAGAAAAAATGCGGCATGGAAATCAATTCGCTCCCAGCATTTTATGGCGAACTTACCGGGATTTTACCAAAGTTGTGGTCATTGGTCATTTGTCATTTGTCCTTTGTCCTTTGTCATTTGTCCTTTGACCCGTGACCCATAACCTGTTACCCGTGACCCTTGACCTGTTACCACATGACCAATCACCAATGACCGATGAGTCATTTGTGGTTGGTTCTCTTGCTGGAATGCAGTATTGCGTATTTGTTATTGGTAATTGTTGTGGAGGCGGGTGCCTGTTGCCGATTGGCGGTGGCGAAGCTATAAAAAATGGGAAAGAGTTTCTGTTTGGGAGCGGTTAATACTACACTCAAGAGAATCAAAGGGAACCGCTCTTGCCTCCGGGGCGCTATTTTTTGGGAAAAGAAAATCCTTTGCCGATCGCCCGAATCGGTAAATCTGGTTAGAAACAAGTGGGAATGTGGCCTGAACTGCCGATTTCTACTGCCATAAAGTTGGTCATTGGTCAATTGTCAATTGTCAGTGGTCAATTGTCAGTGGTCAGTGGTTGTTTTTCCGGTTGGCGGGTGGGTATTCCCTGATTTCCTGGGATGTGGGAGGGAGGCGGTAGCGTAGGGAGGCAAAGCCGTGGGAACACTCATCGGCGATCGCCCCCTGGGATCGAACTGTTTTATCCTGCCATTTCCCTTTTTCACCCTTGCCGGACTAAGGAAAAAGGGAAAAGTGAAAAGTAAAAAGTGAAAAGTGAAAATTTTATTATTCACTATTCACTATTCACTATTCACTATTCACTTTTCCCTTTTCCCTAGTTAATGCCGATATTAATGCCGCATCTAATATCCTCAAAAAAGTAGCGACAACTTT